>LUOC01000002.1 GCA_001626655.1 Fidelibacterota bacterium REDSEA-S14_B6
GAGGATAAAGACTTGAACGCCATATCCATTGTCCTCGTTAAGGATCAGGAGATTGTTTGGGCGGACGGTTTTGGCTTTGAAGATCACGATCGGGCGATTGAGGCAGACGCGAACACTGTTTACAGAGTAGGATCTGTCTCAAAACTGTTTACGGACATTGGTATCATGCAGTTGGTAGAGAAAGGAGAAGTTAGTCTTGATGCTCCAATTACAGACTACCTTCCCGAATTCACACCAAGAAACAGCCACGGAGGGTCGATCACACTGCGCCAGTTAATGTCACACAGATCGGGGATGCTTCGAGAACCGAGAGTGGGAAATTACTTTGACGATGAAGAACCGACTCTCAGAGAAACGGTAGATAGCATCATTGAGTCGGATATCGTCTATGCACCCGAGAGTCGGATCAAGTATTCCAATGCCGGAATCGCCGTGGTAGGTTATGTTCTGGAGAGGTTAACGGGTAATCCGTTTGCGAACGCCCTGCGTGACAATGTCCTAATTCCGATGGGACTCGAGGAGAGTGCTTTCGAACCCACAGGCGAAGTCATTGATCGTCTTGCCGACGCTACTATGTGGACTTATGACGGACGTCAGTTCCCGGCCCCGAAATTTGAACTTGGCATGTCTCCTGCCGGATCTATGTATTCTTCAGTAAAAGAGTTAGGTCAGTTCATGAAAGTTTTGTTTAAAGAAGGAGAGGGCCCCTTGGGGCCGGTCATTTCAAAGGGAACTCTGACGGAAATGCTTACTAGTCAGTTTAGCGGAGGAACAGATCAGAGACACAATGTTGGTTTCGGCCTGGGATTCTCAATCTCGGAACAGGGTGAATACAGGCGGGTGGGGCACGGAGGTGCCATTTACGGATTCTCAACTCAACTCTATGCGCTGCTTGAAGCAAAACTGGGTGTGGCAGTGACGTCATCAGTTGACGTCACAAACACCATAACTGGCAGGCTGTCCGCATACGCGCTGGACTGTCTATTGTCGCTGAAAGAAGATGAACCTCTACCAGAATATGCAAAGACTGAGCCAGTAGAGAAGACAACAGTTGATCTTCTTTCGGGTCATTTCGTTTCTAATAGTGATCAGCATTTACGGTTGATTAAGCGTAACGATTCCCTCGTCATGGAGAATGATCGGATTCAGTCGCGAGTCAGGCGTCTTAGCAACCGCCTCATTACAGATGATAAGATCAGCTTTGGGGTTACACTTAATCCTTCAAAGGATGGCACAACTATAACGGTTGGTGGGACGAAGTTTTATCGGTTCGATTACCGTCAGCCTTTGATGCCGAAACCGACATGGAAAGGTCTTATTGGTGAGTACGGATTGGATCACAATATTCTTTACGTCTATGAGGATCACGGACGTTTGATAGCTCTCATGGAGTGGATCGAAAAAGATGTATTGACTGAGGTTAATGATGATGTATACAGATTTCCCGAGATTGGGGGGATGTACCACGGCGAGAAGCTCATATTTTCAAGAGATGAAAATGGATTTGCCACTCAGGTGGAAATTGAAAACGGACCTGTGTTCAAGAGAAGGGAAGTGGGAACTTCAGCTGGGGAAACTTTTCGAATCACCCCTTTGAAGCCTATTGAGGATTTGCGAGCATCAGCACTCGATGCAGTGCCCCCTCGAGAAGATGGGAAACTCGACGCCGATCTTGTGGAGCTGAAGAATTTTGATAAATCCGTTAAGTACGATATCCGTTACGCCACCACAAACAATTTCATGAGTGCACGGTTCTATAAATCATCACATGCCTTTATGCAGCGCCCGGCCGCCGAAGCGCTGATACGGGCTCACCGGAAACTGAATGCACTCGGTTACGGATTATTAATCTATGATGCATACCGACCGTGGTATGTGACAAAAATGTTTTATGACGCGACTCCGATTAATCAGCGAATTTTCGTGGCCAATCCCGCGAATGGCTCCCGGCATAATAGGGGGTGCGCAGTCGATTTGACACTCTATGAAGTGGAGAGCGGCAAAGTAGTGGAAATGGTGGGCGGTTATGACGAGTTTACTGATAGGTCGTACCCAGACTATTTAGGAGGCACTTCTAGGCAGAGGTGGCATCGCGATCTCCTCAGGAAGACGATGGAGTCTGAAGGTTTCTCTGTTTATAAGGCAGAATGGTGGCACTTTGATTATGAAAGCTGGAACAGTTATCCAATTATGAATTTGACGTTCGAAGAGCTTGAAGAGTAACTTGGAGACGAGACCGGCGAAGAGATGTAAATTTCGGACAAGAGAAAAGGAGAGGATTAACAGAATGGTTAAGAAAATTGCACTGCTTTTATCTGTTGCATTAATCTTTTTGGGTTGTTCAAGTGATGCTGATCTAAGGATGAAAGCAATAGAAATTGCCCACGGTACAATCATTACTGATGGGCATATCGACATCCCTTGGCGCCTGGCAAACAATATGGAAGATGTTTCAGTCCGAACTGAAAAAGGTGATTTTGATTATGTTCGGGCCAAGGAAGGTGGTCTCGATGCGCCGTTCATGTCCATCTACGTTC
>LUOC01000020.1 GCA_001626655.1 Fidelibacterota bacterium REDSEA-S14_B6
CCACCGAGCCGCTGGGCGTCGGCGACGCCATGGTTGACGGGACCACCACCAAGTTCTCCACAGGCGTTATCAGCGACGCTTCCCTCGAGCCGGGAGAGTTGGGTACTTACCGAGTGGTCGTGGAGAAACAGCAGGGGTCGAGTATCTCCTACCGCACCAACGAAGTGACCTGGCGCGACTACAAGGCTAAGGAGTAGTCAGGAAACAGCCTCGGCAAGGCCGAGCATCCGCTTCCAGTTTTCCAGCCTCACCTTCGGGATTCTGTACCGCCTGTAGACTTTCGTCGTGATTCCCGTCAGGTTGATGCGGTTGCTGATGGCGGTGTAGAGGATTCTGACGGAATGGTGGTCGCTCATGGCGATCTGAGTCAAGACGGATGCCTCAATAGGGAGCCGCCATTCGAACTGAACAAGGTCGCCTTCGCTCTCTTCGGTCTTTGACTCAACACTGTCCCGAAGACCCTCAAACAGCACCTCCTCGCTACCGCTCAGGAGCTGAACCCCCCTCACCGGAAATTCGTTAGTTCCAGAAAAGACCAGCTCGAATGACGGGCTCGCCGTCCCTTGCCGAGCGAGGCGGAGCTGAAAATCTGAGACGAGGTGACCGTGGTACTGTTCGGTGCGGTACCTGTTCATATCCAAAAGGTAGCCAAAGTTCTCCGCCATTCCGCCGCCGCGCCGGCCCGACGCCTCCTCAACCGAATACTGAAGGGCCCAGAACTCTGGTGTGTTCAGAAAGTTTTCCAGAATCACCTGCCGGAACTGTTCGATGGCGTCGTCCAATTCTTTCAGCCGTCTTTCACCCTGCTTGTTCGCCTCTCCAAAATCTTCCTGCAACTGCTTGAACCGACTGTACTGAGCGGCATCAGTCTTGATACCGTCCATATCTCCAACGTGACTGATCAGATCTTCACGGGCCTTCCTCAGATCGGTGAGCGCCTCGCGAGATGCAACCAGCTTCACCTTTATCTCCGAGAACGAATTGTTCAGTTCGCGGTAAGGAAAATCGGCGGCCGTAAAACTGTCGGGCTTCCGTTCGGTCAGAGAGACGTACCGGAGACTGTCCACCACAAGCCCATCCTCTTCCTCCCGGATGGAAGCGTCGAGGGAAGCGATATCTTTCTCCATATCTTCCAGCACCTCTTTAAACTCCCCGATAAGGCCGCTCAGGTCGTCAAGTTTGTCGCGCTGGGCCGCCAGCAGATCGGGCTGCCGTTCCAACTCCGCCAACCGGTCTCTCTGTCGCTCCATTAAGCCGTCGTATGTTGTTTGAGCTGTGGCTCCTGCCGGCGGAACCAGATCACCGCTCAGGAAGCGATCAAACTGTTTCGCCGTATGGGAGAGGGAATCCCTCATCGCCTGGTACGCGCCCTGCATCGCCATCAGCTTCGCCCTCGCCGAATCGCTCTTCACAATGATCGGGTACGCCTCCAGCCCAGACTTCACCTTGTCCAACTGTGTGGAAGCGACTCCGGCGGACTTCCTGTTCTTTTCAACCTCCCGGGCCACCGATCTCACCTCTCCGTCCAGATCGTTCTTGGATGAAGCGACCTCCTTCCTGAAATCTCTGATCTTCCCGGTGAACTCCACCAGCTTTTCGCGCTGCGCCTTGAGATTGTCCGGCGATTGCTCCATCTGTCCCGCCAGCTGAACCCTCTCACCGTTGATCTGGTCAAACTCGGTCCAGACCGTCTCCTCCTCCCCCTTGCTGGCAGCGCCGGAAAGAAAATGCTTCATCTGCTTAGCTATACTTTGAAGCTTCGACTGACCGCCGCTGTAGCCCTGCTGCATGTCGGCAAGATCCTTCCGGACGGCCTCGCCTTCCCGGGAAAGGGGGTAATGTTTGAGCCAAGCGATCGCTTCCCTGAACTGAGATTCGGCCCCCTGCACCGCCTTGCGGTTTCGTTCTACATCCCGTGAAAAAGAGGATATCTGCTTCTCCAGTTCCTTGAGAGCGTCCTGAACTTCGCCGGTCCGTTCCAGCGATTCGGTCAGGAATTTCTGAAGGGGCGGCGCCTTGGCGAGGTCATCGGCTACGGAGGTGAGGACCGCCTCAAGCTCTCCCGCGAGGCGCTTCGCATCGGTGAACTCATCATCCGCCGACGTGATTTCGGGTTTCCTCTTGAGGGGCCCGCCGAACAGTTTCTCGAAGGCGTTGTTATTCTTCTTAAACAGCAGGCCAGCCGTGCTGATTCGGTCAACAATGCCGCTCAGTTCGGTATGGTGAGACTTGAGAGAAAGGAAGATGGGAGAGCTCCGGGCACGCCCCGGGAACTGCTTTTTCAGTGCCTTGTCAAAGTCCTTAAACTCCCCCTGTGTCTCTTTGATGGACGAGACGGAGCTGTCGATCCTTTGAGAAAACTGATCTCTCTTGTAGCTCTGAGCCGGGAGTGTGGAAATGGCGGACACCGCAACGGCGAGGGCGAAAAAGCCGACGCTCCGGAACCGCTGGCCCCTTTGACTTATGCCGCCCCCATGAGCGTCACCATGATCGCTTTCTGAACATGCATCCGGTTCTCCGCCTCATCAAAGACGATGGACCGATCGCTGTCGATTACCTTGTCCGTCACCTCGTCGTCCCGGTGGGCAGGGAGGCAGTGCATGAAGTACGCCTGTCCGCCGGCGGCCTTCATCAACCCTGAGTTGACCTGAAACGGTTCGAACACCTTTGCCCGATCCGCCGCTTCGTCCTCCTGCCCCATACTCGCCCAGACGTCGGTGTAGACCACGTCCGAACCGGAGATTATCTCGAAAGGATCGTGAGAGATGGTCACCTCGCTGAGGCCGGCGGAGCGCGTCGCTTCCACAAGTTTTTCGTCCGGCTCGTACCCTTCAGGACAGGCGAGGTTGAGCTTCATCGGCAGCCGCTGAGCGAGGGTCATCCACGAATGAAAAACGTTATTCCCGTCGCCGATGAAAGAGAGTGAAAAGTCGTCCAGATGGCCGCGATGCTCCAGCACTGTGAATATGTCTGCCATGATTTGACAAGGGTGGTTATAGTCAGTCAGGCCGTTGATCACGGGGACGGTGGCATACTTTCCCAGTTCAAGGATATGCTCGTGATCGAATACCCGTGCCATGATTAGGTCATTGTACCGTGAGAAGAGACGGGCCAGATC
>LUOC01000200.1 GCA_001626655.1 Fidelibacterota bacterium REDSEA-S14_B6
CATTTTCCCTCCTATTTGGTAGAATGAAAGCCCCAGCCCCCGTGCCTAGCCACACGGGGGTTTTTTATGATCCCGTCCGTTCACCCTCACGTCGCCGCTTTTTCATTAGATTAGATATCTTCATGACCGCTAAAACAGAAAGATACCAAGAGGTAATCACAACACTCGAAGCCCTTATCGGCAACGGCGAGGGGAAATATGAAGTGGATGATATTGGCAAGATGGCCCTCATCAGTTGGGCGCTGAAGCACCATTTCCCGGAATTCGTTTTCGTCGGATTCTATATCGTCTCAAAGCCGGATATTCTCACCATCGGCCCTTATCAGGGCGATGTGATGGCGTGCGGCACGATTCCCTTCGGAAAGGGCGTCTGCGGTGTGGCCGCTGAAAAGGGTGAGACGCTCGTTGTGGATGACGTTGAGCGGTTCCCCGGCTACATCGCTTGCGACTCGGAGACGAGATCGGAGATCGTGGTGCCGGTGATAAAGAACGGAGAGGTTACAGCAATACTGGATGTGGACTGCGGGGAGGTAGGGGCATTTTATGAGAGTGACAGCGGACACCTCCGATCTATCGTGAAAGACTTCCTGGAATAATTCCACCATTCCCCCAAGAGGTGCCATTCACCGTCATGAGACAGGAATGGTAATTCACGATTCGTAAAACTTATTCGTAGAGACGTCCGCCGACTGGCGTGTAGACCCCTAGTTCATTCATTTCTTCTTTGATCGGGTTACAGACGCTTCATTTATTCTAATCTTACCCAAGTTTCTTGCATGTAATCACTCGAAATGATTAATTGATTATTATCTAGCCGGTATTTAAAAGTTTCCGACTTTTCAATCATGTTTGGGTTATGGTGAATTTTGAACAATTCCGTATATGAATCGCCATCTACTTTGTACAATCCACTATGGGGAAAAACTTCATCATTTGAGAGATCTTGAGTCACAACTGAATAGTGATTATCTCCATATATTTTGATTGATTTCAGATCATCACTGGTCAGGGTGGTCGTGGAATCCCCAGATACATAACTACCCGAAACATATTGCCACGCCCCTTCTACCCCTTTCTCATTGGATGGTGTACAGCTTACCGCCATAATTGCAAAAAACATCATATATCGTTTCATTCTATTCTCCTTTTAGTTTCTTCATCCGTTCATGAGATGGCTCAATATAGATTTTCAAAAAAAATCATTTAGACGATATTTTGGAGAGAAACTGTTAAGTGGTTATTGACTTGAGGGATCTATTAACCCCCGGCTTAAGCCAATAACAAACCTTGCGAAGGTTCCCAACCTTCGCAAGGTTGAATTGGAAAGAGACAAAACCGTTTCAACGGTTTTTCAAAATGTAATCGATAAAGATGATTCCAGTTCCCCGAAAACTGGTTTAGCTTACGAAGAAAGTCCCAGAACCACAGCTCTCTGGTTAGTCAGATCCAGATACGCCTGTCTCGCGCTGTCAGAGAGGAAACTTGCCTGGATCATCTCTTCCCAGTCACCAAGGCCTCGCTGGACTGCGTTCAATACATCATCTGCGGCGGTCGAGGGAAGATTGAGCCGCTCTAATGCAAAGTAATCCACAAGATCGTGCCTCGTCAGATTTCTCCGTTTGCCGTTGAGCGGCAGTGCCGTCTCCTCCTGTGGATTGGGCAAAATAAGGGTAGTATTGAGCAGATCGTAGGCGGGAGACAGTTCAATTTTCGAGTTCTGCGTAATCAGCGAGAAATTCTTGAGGTGCATGTCTTCATTGCCCGTGAGAAAACAGAAGAGAGTCAGCCGAAAGAACTTCAGCTTCTCTAAAACGGGAAAGGTGCAGAAATCAAGAATATGGGATGCTTTCTCCATGGAGGAGGTGTACTTCGTGTCGCGCGTGGCGCCGGAGAGTTGCGCTAAGTCTTCAACTGGCAGTTTTCTCTTCCGACCAAATCTATCGAACCGACGAATAAAGTACGTCCTCGTCCCATCTTTCGAATAGATCATACCGTGTGACGGTGTCTCAATTCCCACAGTTGCGGCGAGCTTCATTGTCAGATCCTCGTTCTCAGGAACCTCGGGGTAGAGGGCGCTCTGGGGTTTCAGGATGTACCTGCCTCCAATATCCACAACCTCAAGACTTCCCTCCCTCACCTTCAGTCTGGCACTAAGTTTCGGCTGAACGCCCTGGATTGACATCCTCGCCGTTCTAGCCACCGCCTCTTCCCTCTGTTCCTGCGCCGTGTAGGGCAAGTCGTTCAGGTGAGTGAGCCCCCTTGAAAGCAGATTAAGACCGCGACGGGAGTACCTCTCTTCTCCGCACACTTCGTAGGTGATCGGGCAGCGATTCACTCCTCTTCCTCCACGGTGACGGCTCCCACAAGATCTCGTCCAACAGCTACCAACTGACTGAAATAGTCGAACTGATCAATCTTCTGTTGCCTCAGCAGTCCTTCCAGCATGACGCCTTCTGGGAGGAGGCCATCAAAGAATGGTGGAAAGCGCTCGAAGACGTATGAAGATTGACCGAGGGGCATGGTAAGTGAGACCACCGCTCCGGCATAGTCGGTTTCGTAAGCAAACTGGTAGGGGCCGCCTTTTTGCTCTTCAGTCAGATAGCCTGCCAGCACACCATCAACCAAGATTCTCGCCTTACGCATTCTGCGACGCCTCGTATTCATTCATTAGGGGACTATCAAGCCGCATTCGAATGTTCAGTGTGGCGAGAATCCTGTTGAGGATATCCAACCGACATGTAGTCTTGCCATGTTCAATATCGAAAATAGCTGTTTTCCCTACGCCAGCTATACGCGACAGCGCCTCTCTCGACAAACCACTCCTTTTGCGATGGTAATGTACAATCCTTCCTACCGTCGACAGTTCGTTCATTTATTTCCTTTCTTCAAGATTGATACTTACCGCTTGGGCGGTAAAAACGTCCTATCATTATCTAATATTACAACTGAAACCAGATAGACGCAATATTTTACTGGTGTTGCGGTAATAGATTCTTCAAATAGTACTCTAATGGCCAATCAGTAGCTTTATGCACCGAAACTTACTGTTATTCCGGTAACAACTGTTAGTTAAGTTGTCATAGTTGGGGAGGTGGACTATAGATGAGGGAAGGGCTTGTTTCAGTTTTGCCGAAACATTGGGTGCCGGTAGAGCGGTCGGTCTTGCGGCTCGCGAAGATGCTCAGCGGCCTGCGTCAGACTGAGAGACTACGTTTGATACGGTTCCAGTATCCCCATCTTAAGTTTCTGATTTCCGCTCCCTAACCTCGAGCCCCAACTCTTCGAGCTGATTCTTCGGCACGTCGCTGGGTGAACCGTCCATGAGGCTCAGGGCGCTGGTAGTCTTGGGGAACGCAATGACGTCCCTGATCTGCTTCGCGCCGGCGAGAACCATCACAAGTCTGTCAAACCCGAAGGCGATACCTCCGTGGGGCGGTGCGCCGTAACTGAGTCCGTCCAACAGGAAACCGAACTTCTCCCTCGCTTCTTTTTCTGGGATACCGAGAAGATCGAAGATTTTCAGCTGGACTTTTGGATCGTGATTTCTGATGGAACCGCCGGCGATCTCCCAGCCGTTGATCACCAGATCGTAGGCCAGTGAACGGGCAGCGCCGGGATCGCTCTCCAGTATTTCCGCATCCTCGAGCCGTGGAGATGTAAATGGGCAATTTCCAGCCGGAGGGCGCCCATGGTAGAGAGGACCGTGTCACGCACCCCGCCGGCCGCCAAGAGAAGATCACCCTCTGCCATCCCCAACGACTCAATAACCTTTTGACGAAGCTCCTCACTGAAGAACTTCGATACCCCGCCGGTAAGATCGCCGTCAACACACCGCATCCACGCAAGCCCGCCGAGGGGCGCCTTCTTCTCCTGCGATGAATAGTCCTTTACAAAAGAAGTCAACTGATCGATCACTTTTCGCGAATACCCCTCAGCCTGCGGCACAACAATCGCTTTCACTGTTTCCGCTGACTTGAGCGCTTCAAAGTCTGATTCGCCGGCGAACTGGGAAAAATCGACGAGCGGAAGCTCGAACCGGAGGTCGGGCTTGTCCGAGCCGTAAGTCTCCATGGCCTCGTCAAATGTGAGGGTTGGAAACGGCGTCGGTAGATCGACATCGATGACCTCCTTGAAGACAGAGCTCACCAGCTGCTCCACCACCTGACGAACATCCTCCTGATCAACAAACGACATTTCCACATCAATCTGAGTAAACTCTGGCTGGCGGTCGGCCCGGAAGTCTTCATCCCGGAAACATTTCACGATCTGGAAATAGCGGTCGTAACCCGCCACCATGAGAATCTGCTTGTACTGCTGGGGTGACTGTGGCAGGGCGTAGAACTTCCCCTTGTGCAGTCGGCTCGGAACGAGGAAATCCCTTGCCCCTTCCGGGGTGGCCCGCATCAGAACGGGAGTCTCAAACTCCATGAAGTCCAGCGATGAGAGTGTGCTGCGGACGGACTGGTAAGCCTTGTGACGGATGGCCATGTTCTTCTGCATCTCCTCGGTCCGAAGTTCAAGGTACCGGTACTTCAGCCGTGTCTCCTCCGTGGCGCTCTCCCTGTCGTGGATCATGAAGGGGAGCGGCTTTGCCTCGTTCAGCACAGCAATCTCGCCCACCTCCACTTCGATCTCTCCCGTTGCAAGTGACTTCTTCACCGCATCGTCGGCCCGCGCAGCGACCTTTCCCTTTACGGAGATCACATCCTCCATGGAGAGTCCTTTCGCCGTGGCGAACGCCTCGGGATAAGTCTCCTCGTTAAAAGTTAGTTGCGTTATCCCGTACCGATCGCGGACATCGATAAAAATGAGGCCGCCGTGATCTCGACTGGTAGCGACCCAGCCGTTGAGAGCCACGTCAGCGTCCACATCGCCGGAAGTCAGTTCACCGCACGTATGTGTCCTTTTGAACATGTTAGAATCTTTCATTAGAAATCAAGAATCTGAAACCATTTCTAAAGTGAACGGCAACGGCCAAATCTACCGTGTACCACCAGCTCTTGGGAGGGTTCAGAGGGGGTTACCGCTGGGAAACTTTGAGGCGGTTCTTCGCCCGTGCGATGGCGCGTCGTGTCCGATCGGGGTCTCCCTCCCCGCTGGAGAGACGGCTCGTTGCTCTCTCGAGCGCTTCGCGAGACCGCTCCAAATCGATCTCCGTCGACGCCTCAATGGTCTCCAGTAGGAGCTGGACCTTCTCGCCCGTCACTTCAGCAAATCCGCCGCTGGTGGCGAAGTACTGGGACTTTCCCTCTTTGGCCACCTTGATCTCTCCTGCTGAGAGTGCGAAAAGCCCGGGAGTGTGCCCAGCCATGACGCCGAAGAGCCCATCGGCCCCGGGACACCTGATATAGGTGACCTCGCCCTGATCGACGGTCTTGGTCGGTGTTACAATTTCAAGTGCAAAAGTGCTCATCGGGAATGTAAACGTGTCAAGGTGTTCACGTTTAACCAGTGGACAGTCCTACTCCCCGACGGTGCTGATTCCATCATCAAGATCCTCAAATCGCTCGATCATCGCCATCGGTTCACCCTGCTCGAAGACTGTGGAACACTATAACACAAGAACACCATAACACTACTCTGCCGCCTTCATCTCCTTCGCTTTCTCGATCGCCTCATCGATGGTGCCCACATAGAGGAACGCCCTTTCCGGCAGATCATCAAATTCGCCTTGAATGAGGCGTTCGAATGCGTCTACCGAATCTTCCAGCTTCACATACCGTCCCGGCGTGCCGGTGAACTGTTCCGCCACGAAAAAGGGCTGTGACAGGAACCGCTCAATCCTTCGGGCTCGGGCGACAGTCACCTTATCTTCATCGGACAGCTCTTCCATTCCGAGAATCGCAATAATATCCTGGAGCTCTTTATACTTCTGGAGAATTCGCTGTACTTCCCGGGCCACGTTGTAGTGACGCTCCCCGACGACTCTCGGATCGAGAACTCGGGAGGTGGAGGTGAGAGGGTCAACAGCCGGATAAATGCCGAGCTCAGAGATACGCCTGTCGAGGACCGTGGTCGCGTCAAGGTGGGCGAAACTGGCAGCCGGCGCCGGATCCGTCAGGTCATCAGCGGGAACGTAGATCGCCTGAACCGATGTGACAGAGCCTTTGTTCGTCGATGTAATTCTCTCCTGAAGACCACCCATTTCGGTGGAGAGGGTCGGCTGATATCCGACGGCGGAAGGCATTCTGCCGAGAAGGGCCGACACCTCCGATCCGGCCTGAGTGAACCGGAAAATGTTGTCCACAAAAAGGAGTACGTCGCGGCCCTCTTCATCCCTGAAATATTCGGCCATTGTCAGGCCGGTAAGACCGACTCGGAGCCGCGCGCCGGGCGGCTCGTTCATCTGCCCGAACACCATGACTGTCTTATCGATAACGCCCGATTCGGTCATCTCGAGGAAAAGGTCGTTCCCTTCGCGAGTCCTCTCACCGACGCCGGAGAAGACGGAATAACCGCCGTGCTCCGTGGCAATGTTGTGGATCAACTCCTGGATCAGCACCGTCTTTCCCACGCCGGCGCCCCCGAACAGTCCTGTCTTTCCGCCCTTTGTGTAGGGCTCCATCAGATCGACAACTTTGATCCCCGTCTCCAGCACTTCACGTGTTGTGCTGAGATCTTTATGCTCCGGCGCCGGCCGATGGATGGGATAAGTCTTTTCAGTCTTCGGCGCCTCTCTGTCATCAATGGGATTGCCAAGCACATCGAACAGGCGGCCGAGCGTCTCTTCACCAACGGGAACCGAAATCGGCATGCCGGTGTCTGCAACAGTCTGTCCGCGGACGAGGCCGTCTGTGGAGTCCATGGCGACGGTCCTCACCACCGAATCACCTAGGTGCTGCGCCACCTCCAGAGTCAGCGTTCCATCGCCGTTGCGGTCTATCTCAAGGGCGTTAAGGATCTCCGGCAGATGGCCGTCTTCAAAAGCGACGTCCACCACCGCGCCCATAATCTGCGAAATTTTTCCAGTCTTGTTCATTCTATTGTCTTCCACCTTAATTGGTTGTTAACGCTTCGGCCCCGCTGACGATCTCCAGCATCTCTTTTGTGATAGCGGCCTGCCGCGCTTTGTTGAAATCCAGTGTCAAATCTTTGATCAGGTCCTGAGCATTCTCCGTGGCATTTTCCATCGCCACCATTCTCGCCGCCTGCTCGCTGGCGTAGGACTCGAGAAGATACTTCCACACCTGTACATTCAGATGGCGGGGAATCAGCGAACGGACGATTTCATCCTTCGACGGTTCGTAGAGTCGATCCACCGCCGTAACATTTACTTCCTCGTACTCCAGCGGAAGCAGGTCTTCCACCCGAATCTCCTGAACGGCGATATTCCTGAACCAGTTGTAGACGACCCTCACCCTGTCGACAGAATCTTTGACGAAGTGACTTACAATCTCTTCCCCGAAACTGGTGGCGTGAGTGAACTCAAGTTCACCCCAGAAGTCGGCATATTGAGCAGCGATATCGTAGCCTCTCACCCTGAAGTGATCACGCCCTTTCCGGCCGATGCAGATCAAGTCCACGTTCTCACGGCCGAGCTCGGCTATCTCTTCCTCAGCGCGGCGAATTATGTTTGCGTTAAACGCCCCCGCCATGCCGCGGTCTCCCGTCACGACCACCAGCGCCTCACGCCTCACCTCGCGAGCGTCGAGGAGCGGCAGGAGAGATCTGTCAACATCGGGTAGGAGAGAAACGATCACATTGAAGAGCCGATCGGCGTAGGGTCGCGCTTCTTCCATCCGCTCCTGAGCTTTACGCATCTTCGCGGCGGCGACGAGTTTCATCGCTTTCGTAACCTGCTGAATGCTCTTGACGGACTTGATTCGGTCCCGAATGTCTTTCAGGTTTGCCACGAGTCTCCCTTAAGAAGCGAACGCCTTCTTGAATTCATCCACCGCTTTTTCGAGATCGGTGACAATCTCGTCCGTCAGTTCACCCTTCTCTGAGATTGCAGCGAGCGTGGAGGAATAGTTGGTTTCGAGGTAGGCAATGAACTCACCTTCAAAACGCTTGACCTCGTCCAGTTCAATCTCATCCAAATGGCCGCTGTTGCCGGCCCAGATGATGGCCACCTGATTCTCAACAGACATCGGTACATACTGATCCTGTTTCAGGATCTCCACCATCCTCTGCCCGCGAGTAAGCTGCTGCTGTGTGGACTTGTCGAGATCAGAGCCGAACTTCGCGAACGCCTCCAGTTCCCTGAACTGGGCGAGATCGAGCCGAAGCATGCCGGCGATTTTTTTCATCGCCTTGATCTGGGCGTTTCCACCGACACGGGAGACGGATATCCCCACATCGTTCGATAACAGGCAACGCTGTCAGCGAGCCGCCGCCGAGATCGTTGCTCAGTTTACTTGCGCGCTCCAACAGGCGGCTGTGAAGATAGAACACATCGCCGGGGAACGCTTCACGGCCGGGAGGACGCCTCAGCAAGAGGGACATCTGCCGGTAGGCCTGAGAATGTTTGGAGAGATCATCATAGATCGCGAGGGCGTGACGCCCGTTGTCACGGAAGAACTCGCCCATTGTACATCCGGAATACGGCGCAATGAACTGCATTGGGGCGGGATCGGAAGCGTTTGCGGCAACAACAATTGTGTATTCCATGGCGCCGCTCGCCTCCAGCTGGGCCACCACCTGCGCCACCGTGGAAGCCTTCTGTCCGATCGCCACATAGATACAGTAGACTGGACTGTCGCTTTCGTGCGTCTTCTTCTGGTTAATAATCGTATCGATTGCAATGGCTGTTTTCCCTGTCTGCCGGTCGCCGATGATCAGTTCCCGCTGTCCCCGGCCGATGGGAATCATACTGTCGATGGATTTGAGTCCTGTCTGAAGCGGCTCTTTCACGGGCTGACGCTGGAGAACGCCGAGCGCTTTTCTCTCAATGGGAAGTGTCTCACTCGTCCCGATGGGTCCCTTTCCGTCGATGGGCTGTCCCAAAGGATTCACCACGCGACCGAGCATCTCTTCACCCACAGGGACTTCCACGACCTTTTCTGTTCGCTTGGCGATGTCGCCCTCTTTCACCTTCTCGCTTCCGCCGAAGAGCACCAGACCAACATTGTCCTCTTCCAGGTTCAGAGCCATGCCAAAAACACCGTTTGGCAGTTCGACCAGTTCAGAGCTCATAACATTTTCCAGTCCGCTGATACGGGCGACGCCGTCACCCACTTCCAGCACTTCGCCAACTTCAGATACGTCAATGTCGAGATCGAACTTCTCGATCTCAGCTCTCAGTAAGTCTTTGATTTCGTCTGTCTTGATATCCATGTTTAGACTAATCCTGTTTCCTTTATTGTAATCCTGTTTTGAGTCTGTCTAACCGGCCCCGAATTGAACCGTCGAGAAAGAGATTCCCCATCCGCAGCTTCATGCCGCCGAGCAGCGCTTCCTCTGCCTCCATGGAAAGTTCCACCCGTTTGGACATGGAACTCTCCAGCGATGACCGGATGGCGTCGATCTCATCCTCAGCGAGCGATTCCGCAGTGAATGCCGTTACCGGAAGAATCTCCAGCTCCTGCTGCCGCCGTAGCGAGAACCACCGATGGATTCCGGAAATCGATCGATATTCCCGCTTGTCCGAAAGAATGCCGAAGAGAGACGAGACAAGCGGGTGCGACTGACCGCCCATGACTCTTTCGAGGATGGCGCTCTTCTCATCGCTCTCGATTCGACGGGTGTGAAAGAATGCGCGAAATGCGCCATCTTTCTTCAGCAACTGCACAACAACAGCAAGTGAACTGTAGACATTCTCCACCGCGTCGATTTTCTTGGACGCGTTGAAGAGCGCTTCACCGTACTGTTTCGTCTGGCGGTTAAGCCTCATTGACCTTCCCCGCCCTGTCGAGCGATTCGTTGATCAGCGCCATGTTATCTTCCTTCGAAAGATTCTTCCTGATCAGTTTTTCAGCTATCTGGATTGAGAGCGCCGCCACTTCTCCTCGAATCTCGCTGATCGCCTGATCTTTTTCCGTTGCAATCTGCTTTTCAGCCTGCGACACAATCGAGGCAGCCTTCTCTTTGGCGGTCGATTCAATCTCATCACGGATCTTCTCCGCCGCGGCCTTTCCATCGGCCACGATAGATTGAGCTTCGGACCGGGCTTTGCCGATGATCTTCTCCCCTTCCTCGTTGAGCTGCTCAAGCTTATGCTGGGCCTCTTCGGCCTGCTCGAGGGAGGAGCGAATTTTCTCCTCCCGTTCGGAGAGTGCTTTCAGCAGAGGCTTCCAGGCGAACTTCGCCAGAAGCGTAAACAGCAACAGGAAGGTGAGGATCGTCCAGACAAACAGTCCGGGATCCAGCTGGACGAGTGGGTTATCCACAATCGAGCCGACGCTTAGCTGAAGAACAGCATGGCGAATGTTAGCGCCTCACCGATGATTGCCACCCCTTCAAGAAGGAAGAGAGGGAGGTTCACGGCAGCGGTAATCTCTGAAGCAGCTTCAGGCTGGCGGGCAATGCTTTCAGCAGCTGAGGCGGCAAATTTGCCGATCCCAAGCCCGGCGCCAAGCACGATCAATCCCATTCCTATGGGAAGAAAAGTTGTCGCTTCCATGGTTTAGTATCTCCTATTGATTAGTGATGTACGTTGATGGCCATCCCGATAAAGACAGCCGAAAGTAGTGTAAAGACATAAGCTTGAACGAGGGTTACAATAATCTCCAGTCCCATCAGCGCTGAACCTATGGGGACAGAGAACGCCGCTATACCGAATCCGGCAACGGATGTTTGGAACACTTCAGCAAAGATTGCGATGAACGAAAGAATAGCGAGGATGGCGATATGTCCGCCTGTCATGTTGGCCGCCAGCCGCATGGTGAGAGCGAACGGCTTCACAAACATGCTGATAACCTCGATGGGGATAAGAATTATGTAGACCGGCCAGGCAAGTCCGTGAGGGACGAGGGTTTTCCAGTGAGTGATGAATCCATGGGCCCTCGTGCCGGCAATGATGATCGCCATAAAGGTGATTGAGGCGAGGGCCGCCGTCACCACAAAGTTCCCCGTTGCAGTGGCTCCGCCGTGCAGAAGCCCATTGACAAAGGCGTGATCGTCTCCTGATTCAACGCCGAAGACGAATCGCGAAACGGCGCCGATGGTGTCAAAAATCGGGATGAGGCCGAGGCTGTTCGCCACAAGAATAAAGAAGAAGTAGCTGAGAATCAGGGGCGCCCATGTGTCGGCCCACTTCGAACCGACGTTCGGCCGAATCACCGAATCGCGGAGAAAAGAGACAACAGCCTCCAGCCCGTTGGCTATTCCGGTGGGCGCCTCGCCCCTCCGCTTCAGCTGCTTGCGGATGGGAAGTATAACAACCGTCCCGACAATGGCGGCTGTTATCCAGAGCATCAGGACGTGCTTCGTGACTGACAGATCGATTCCGAATACGGTCGGGAGATGAATAATAGGGTGATGTATATCAGAATTCGAGATGTGATGGATGATGTAATCACCCACCTGATCCATCACACTTCCGGAAGTGTTTTCACTCCCCGCCGCTGCCTTCATTCCGAGCCTTCGAGCCTTTAAAAACTGTTCTTATGAATAGCGCCTCGAGCATATGAAGCGCTGCAAAATAGACAACGAAACTAACAAGAAATGGGCGTTCATTGAAAGCAGAAAAACCAACTATTGCGCCAAGATAAAGTCCGTACAGTACCATCTTCCCACCGAACGCCTTCATCATGAAGGATGTCAGCTTTTCAGGTCTTCTCTGAAAGATCGATTCCACTTTCACCACCGTTACAATCCCGACAATAAGAGGGACCGCCATACCGAGAAAAATCTCCGCGGCGTACTGCTTGAGAAAGATGATGGAGAGGCCCCATGTGCCAAAACAGAGAATGGTGAGGAGAGCGGAAAACTTTCTCGAGCTCATCACTTCTTGAGAATCAGTTTGGCCATTTCGTAGAGCCCAACCACGATCCCTGCCGCAATGCCTATGACGAAATAGAATGGGAACGAATCGCGCCATCGATCCGCCATGTAGCCGATTCCGCCCAGTAAGGCGATGGCCCCCACTTGAACATAAACAGCGCCAATAAAAGGTCCGGACTGACGCAACAACTCCGACATCCGCCTGAAAGTGGAGGCGGTAAAGTTTTCGTTATCCTGCCGGGGGCTCAATTACTGTAATACGGCGGAGGGGATGATTCTCCTCCTCTATCTTCGGGTACTGCGGGCGGAGATTCAACAGGTGCGGTCGCTTGATCTGCGGGCTTGCTGGACGCCAGATCACACCGGCCCTCAAAGCTTGCCCCCTCCTCGATCATCAGCTGTTTATAGATGATGTCGCCGTGGACCTTGGAGTCGCTCCGAAGCACCACCTTGTCCGCATTCACATTGCCGTGGACGATCCCACCGACAGTCGCTTCCGCCGCCTTCATGTCACCCTCGACAGTGCCCGTTCTTGTAACACGGACAGTCCCCTCCGTCTGGACATTCCCCACAACTTTGCCTGAAATGATGGCGCCCCCCTTCAGGCTGATTTCACCGTTGATGACGGCGTCTTCGCCGATCATCGTTTCCACGTGCTTTTGACTATTCTTTTTCATCTTCCCTCACTGTCATGAATTCAGATCTGTATTCCGGAATGAAAATGGTTGGGTCTACAGGCTCACCGTCTTTCCAAATCTCAAAATGGAGGTGGGGGCCGCTGGTGACGCCCGTCTCCCCCAGAAGCGCTATAAGGTCTCCGCGCTTCACACGCTTCCGCTCTTCAACAAGGTTCTGTGCGTTATGGCCGTAGAGCGAAAAATAGTC
>LUOC01000201.1 GCA_001626655.1 Fidelibacterota bacterium REDSEA-S14_B6
GCGTGGGGTAGTGTGTCGGTAACAATAGCGACCGTGAAGCGATCCGTGCCGCCGGCGATTGGAATGACCGTACTTCCCCGAGCGCGGTAGACTGAGAAACTGTCTCCAGATTCGGGGATGCCGTTCACGTTGAATCGAATGGTGTCAACAAGGCTTTCAAATGTGAGACGAACTGCCCCTTCGGGAACGGTGAAACCGATATAGTGGGCGGCATTTTGCATCAGCTGTGAACCGGTGTATTCCACGATGGCGCCGCTGCCGCTGAGGGCCACCGATCTGCTCAACCGCGGTTCAATGCCGTATTGACGGTATTCATCTCCTTCCTCATATCGATAGTCGCCGGCGTCAGAATCCGACGTTAGAAGATGGTTGGCTACAGCCATGCCGTTCAACGCCTCCCGGAAAGAGGTGCCGCGATCACGAAGAACTCTATCGATAGAACGGATCGAGTTCTTCGCCGAATGTCTGCTGATATCAGTGACACTCCGCTCAAAAATCTTACGGACAGTGGCCGGTCCGCCGAGGTGTTCAGAAAGGTAGCGGAAGAAAATCCAGCTTCCGTACCAGTGGGGACTTCGGTCGTGGTCCAGCGCCACGTGGGGCTGCTTCATCCAGAGGTCGAGATAGTAATAGTTGTCGTTAATCTCATCGAACACTTCGTCCTCAATCCAGACCGCGCTCGACTCGAGGAGCCACACTTCGTCCCACGCGTCATAACCAAACTGGACGGCGTGGAAGAATTCGTGGGCGAGGGTGACCTCGACACAAGCCGACTCCTCACACGGGAAGGTGCTGTAGTCACTGTTCATAGCAATATAACTGGTGAGTGCGTACTCTTCCTCGGCGTCAGAGAATTCGTTGTCGCCGGACATGTAGTCGGCGAGATGCTCCATCTGGGTGTAGCCGTAAAGCGTTTCGCCAATGTCCATCAGATAGATATCGTAGGCGTCCGTGCCGCCGTTGTCGGAGTACCACCTGTCAGACGGAGGACGAGAGAAGCCGAGGGAACCGATTTCAACTTCGAACGACTTTTCGGCTGTGGCGGCCATCAGTTCCACAAAATCGGGGATGCCGTCACTATCCGTGTCTGTCGAATCGACGGCGTGGCGTCCCACGAGGGTGTAATGAATCCTGAAGATTCCTGCATCATAGTGCCACTCCAGTCCTTCGGGCCGACCGAAGCCGGCGATGCTCCGTTCAGTCACAATGCCCAGTTCACCGAGCTGCCGCTTGGTTTTTTCGTCAAGATCGGCTGATGCCTCGGCAAGCTGTTTGAGTACAGGAACACCACACTTTGTGAAGTCGCCGCGGTCGAGACTCCCGGCGTGGTGTACGCCAAGTCCGGTCATCTGCCTCAAGGATGACAGAAGCGACTCTGAATCGACATTACGGGGAGGCAACTCGCCGCACCAGAGAAGGTTCGTCAGAAGCAGTGTCGAGACAGCGGTTCTCATGATTCCTCGTCCACACCCCGGGCTTTTCTGTGGCTCCGGGCGTCTTCCACAATCTTCTTCGCCATCTCCTCTTTCACTCGATCTCCTCTGGGCCGAATCTCCGAAGCCTGCTCCTGTTTCCTTTTGTACCGCCGCCGCATTAGGAGTCCGAACAGGAGAATTCCTCCAACATAGAACTCCGGCTCCAAGAAACATGAGGCCGTGTGGGAGAGCCGCCCTCCAGGTCATCTCGGCCGGTGGGCCGACCGACACCTCTTGAGAGGTCGATCGTTCGCTCGCCTCCTCTAAGGCAGACACCGATTCTGTCAGTGGTGTTCGGAGGGAGAGGGCGACTGTGCCGTCGCCGCGACTGCTGATTTCGAAATTTTCTACATTCTGCCTCAGTCGAAAATTGAGTTGAGCCGACTCCGCTACCTGATGGGCTTCAAAGCCGGTAACGGCGCCTGTCCGTGAAAAGGGCCACGATCGGGAGGTGTCCACCGATATGCCGTGAAGTGTGATATAGAACCATCCCGTCTCCCTGAACCAACCGGTGATCTCTTCTTCGGGCAAATGCTCGCTCAAACTGATCTCGATCAAAGTGCCGTTTGTTTTCTCTTCAATGGCGATGCCGTTGACCGTTACTTCACTGCGAAGCAACCCCGTGAAACAGAGCATCACAATTGGTATCGATCTCCCGCGTCGGAAATACATCACGGCCTCTGACACGGAATATAAAAACTTTGAACCAAATAAAGTGCGAACATTGTATATTCGGGAGAGAGGTCTTCGCATTGAGAAACACAGTCCGAGGTTTGTTGTCTCTGATGGTGCTGTCACTACTTGTTGGCGGTGCGCCGGAGCACCTTTCCGCTTCTTCGTCATCGGCGATACAGAAGAAACAGACTAGGAGCAAAAAGAGTTCCTCCAAAAAGAAGGCGCCGAACGCTTCCGCCAAAAAAGCTCAGGCGAAAAAGTATATTGATCGCGGAAAGCAGCGGATCAAGCAGAAGAATTATGCAGGCGCCCTGAACGATTTCCAGAAGGCGCATAAACTGGCGCCGTCCAAGTCGACCCAGAACTACATAAAGAAACTGACGCCGCTGGCCAAGAAGACAGCGTCCGCGAAGTCGTCCGGATCGGCGAAGAAAAAACCGGCGCCTGCCCCCAAGGCGAAGCCCCAGAGTCCCTACAAACTTTCGGACAGCGGCGGCGGAGAAGCCCGTTGATCGGCGGGCCCAGCGCGACCTCGCTCTCCAGCATGAAAGGGAGGGCCGTTACGGCGATGCGAAGGACATTTACCTCAGGCTCATTGCGGCGGCGCCGGAAGAAGCTGATCACCACTATTTCCTCGGCTCTCTCTACACCCGGATGGGACAGACCAGTAACGCCCGTTTTGCCCTCCGCGAGGCGCTTCAGTTAGATCCCGACCACGGGCCGACCATCGAGGCCCTCTCCCGATACGGTGGAAAC
>LUOC01000202.1 GCA_001626655.1 Fidelibacterota bacterium REDSEA-S14_B6
CTCGGTGCTTCATTGGAGAACATTCGCCTTGCCGGCGGCGGAAGACTCGCATGGTTCACCATTACGCAGGACATGATTGACGAGGCCGGCGCGTCAAACGAGCACGTTGGCGGATTTACCGATACCGTCCGTTCCGTGAAGGGAGTGGAGGTGGCCGTCATGATTCACGAGTTGAGTGAACGGAGGACGAGGCTGAATTTCCGCTCTAAGGGGCGGGTAACCATCGACGGGCTGGCCCGGGAGTTTGGCGGCGGCGGTCATCGGTTTGCGGCAGGCGCTGTGGTGGACCAACCGCTGGAAATTGTTCGAGAAGCAATCGTTCCGGCGGGCGTTACGGAAATTGAGAAGCAGCTCGGGGAAAAGACAAAGTGAAAATCACCATCGCCAGAGATGCGGGCTACTGCTTTGGTGTTCGAGATGCTGTAAACCTTGCTTACGAAACTGCAGAAGAGCGCGGGGATGTATACATGCTTGGCGATATTGTCCATAACGAACGTGTTGTGGAAGATTTGGCCGAGGCCGGCACGAAGGTTGTGGAATCGCTCGATGAGATTCCCGATGATCGGCCTGTCCTCTTTCGTGCCCACGGGACGGCGGAAAATGTTTGGGAGGCGGCGAAGGAGAAAGATATCGACATCGTGGACGCGACATGCCCGTTGGTGCAGGAAATCCACGACGAAGTGGAAAAGCTTTCGACAGACGGACGGCAAGCCAGCGCCTTGAGAAAAATGAAACGCGCCGGCGTTGTGAGCCAGTCCACTCAAACTATTGAAAATCTGCAGGCGATCATCAATATTCTTATGACCAAGGTCTTTGATCTCCACTTCATTAACACCATCTGTTTTCCGACAAAGCGGAACCAGGAGCAGATCAAGGAGTTGGCTGCCGAAAGTGATGTTATGATTATTATTGGGTCGTTCACCAGCGCAAACTCCAAGCGACTGACTGAGCTTGCGGTGGAGATCAACCCCAGCACCTATCAGGTGACATGCGCTGACGAGATTGAGCCGGGATGGTTCGACGAGGCGGAGAAAGTTGGCGTCTCAGCCGGAGCATCAACTCCGGACTATCTCATCGATGAAGTCCATGAGAAGCTCAAGGCTCATTCACCTGTAACCGAGGAGGTATTCTAACCATGGAAAAAGGATCATTTGAAGTTAAGGTAGGACTGGCGGAAATGCTGAAGGGCGGCGTCATTATGGACGTCACCACGGCGGAACAGGCGAAAATTGCAGAAGATGCCGGCGCCGTTTCCGTCATGGCCCTTGAGCGCATCCCCGCGGATATCCGCGCCGACGGAGGTATCGCCCGTATGTCGAGTCCGCAGGTGGTTAAGGAGATTCAGGGGAATGTTTCCATCCCTGTCATGGCAAAGTGCCGGATCGGCCATTTTGCCGAGGCGCAAGTTCTCGAGTCCCTCGGCGTCGATTTTGTCGATGAGAGCGAAGTTCTGACGCCTGCCGATGAGCACAACCATATTGACAAGCACGCTTTCAAGGCCCCTTTTGTTTGCGGCTGCCGCGATCTCGGCGAGGCGCTTCGGCGAATCGGCGAAGGGCGTCCCCAACTTTGCGGCCGGCGGTATCGCCACGCCTGCGGACGCGTCCCTGATGATGCAGCTAGGCGCCGAAAGTGTTTTCGTCGGTTCGGGCATCTTTAAGTCAGAAGATCCCCCGGCGAGGGCAAAGGCGATTGTTTCCGCCATTACCCATTTTGATGATCCCGCCAAACTTGCGGAAGTCTCATATGGTCTTCAGACCGCCATGAAAGGACTCGACATGGCCGAGATCCCGGAAGAGCAGCGGATGCAGGAGCGCGGCTGGTAGTGAAACGCGTCGGCGTCCTCGGTCTGCAGGGGGCGTATGCGAAACATGCCGCCGTCCTCCGGCGGCTCGAGATTCAGCCGGTAGATGTTCGCCGGCCGAGCGATCTTGAGAAGTGCGAAGGGCTCATTATTCCCGGCGGTGAATCGACCACCATGACCAAACTGATTCAAGAAAACGATCTCTACGAAAACCTTGGGGAGTTTGCCCGTGAGAAACCTCTCTTCGGCACCTGCGCCGGAATGATCCTCATGGCCACGCAAGTCGATGATGATAGAGTGAGGACGCTCGATCTCATCGATATGACGGTGGACAGGAACGCCTACGGTCGGCAGGTCGACTCTTTTGTTGATGAGCTGGAGGTGACAGCAGATGGGGAAACATTTGCCATGCGCGGCGTTTTCATTCGTGCGCCAAGGATTGCGGCTCTGGGTGAGGGAGTGGAAGTGCTCGCCTCCATCGATGACGAGCCGGTTCTGGTCCGGCAGGGGCACCACATGGCGGCGGCGTTCCATCCCGAGCTGACGAACGAGACCAGAATCCACCGCTACTTTTCCACTCTGAAGAGGGAGATGAGTGTTGCCTGAGCAGTCGAGAATCCTCGATCACGTCGACAGTCCAGCCGATCTGCGCCAGCTCAGCGGAGACGAACTTGGGCGCCTCTCGGACGAAGTACGTGATCTGATCATCGAAGTGGTGGAAGAGAAGGGGGGGCACTTTTCTTCTCCTCTGGGAGTGGTTGACCTGACGGTGGCCCTCCACAAAGTATTCGACACGCCGAAAGATCTTCTGATTTGGGACGTCGGTCACCAGTGTTACGCACATAAAATAATTACCGGGCGCCGAGACAACTTTGACACCTTGCGGCAGGATAACGGCGTCAGCGGATTCTGCAAACGGGACGAAAGCAAATACGACGCCTTCGGCGCTGGACATGCCAGCACCTCCGTCTCCGCCGCCGTCGGAATGGCCCGTGCGAGAGATTTGAAGGGGGAAAAACACAAAGTTATCGCCGTCATCGGTGACGGCGCCATGACAGGCGGCCTCGCCTACGAAGGGCTCAACAACGCTGGTGTACTGCCGAGTCAGTTCCTCGTGGTGGTGAATGACAACAGAATGTCTATTTCGCCCACGGTCGGCGCTCTGTCGAGGTATCTCACGAAAGTGGTTACCAATCCGCTCTACAATCGGGTTAGGGACAAAATCTGGGAACTAACGGGCGTACTTCCCGGTGTATCCAAAAAGGTTGTCCGCCGCATGGTACATACGGTACAGGAAGGGCTGAAACATTTTCTTGTCCCCGGGATGATCTTCGAAGAGCTCGGACTCCGCTACTTCGGTCCTATCGATGGCCACGATATGGATGAAATGATCGAAACATTCGAAAACCTGACGAGAGCAAACTATCCCGCTGTAGTCCATGTTTTGACGAGAAAGGGGATCGGTACGGAGAAAGCCGAGGCAGATCCGCTGAAGTATTACTCCCTTGCGGGGAATGGAAACGGTCAAGCGGTTGAGCCACCGGCGCCGGGCTATAGCAAGACTTTCGGTGCGATTACGTGCCAGCTCGCTGAAGAGGATAAGGATGTGGTGGCCGTCGTTGCGGCCATGCGCGAAGGGACTGGACTCGTCCCGTTCGCCAAGAAATTCCCCGACCGTTTCTTCGACAGCGGGATAGCGGAAGGCCACGCCGTCACGTTTGCGGCGGGGCTTTCGGCGTCCGGACTAAAACCCATCGTCGCCATCTATTCTACATTCCTCCAGCGGAGTTACGATATGATCGTTCACGACGTTGCGCTGCAGGAGCTTCCAGTCCTCTTTTGCCTTGACCGGGGTGGCGTCGTCGGCCCGGACGGCCCCACGCACCACGGCGTTTTCGATCTGTCGTTCCTGCGGACGATTCCTCGAATGGCGATCGCGGCGCCCAAGGATGGCAATGAGCTGAGGGACCTGATGTACACCGGTCTGAACGGATGGGACGGCCCGTTTGCTGTGAGATATCCTAAGACCTCTTCCATCCTTTTTGACGAAACAAAGACGCCTCGGCAGTTGAAAGTGGGAAGCTGGGAAGTGCTGAAAGAAGGCAGTGATGTGGCGGTTCTTGCTGTGGGGAGCATGGTGCAGGAAACGATTCAAGCTGTGGAACAATTTGATCTGAACGGTCTCAAGCCGCGCGTCGTAAACGCCCGGTTCGTGAAACCTCTTGACGAGCGAATGTTGGACGAGATCAGTGAACGGTTCTCCGCTGTGGTGACGATTGAGGAGGGGTCTCTCGAAGGCGGTTTTGGAACCGCTGTGCTGACGGCGCTGTCTGACAGAGGTTTTGACGGAAGCGTGCAGAGGTGCGGGATTCCCGACAGTTTCGTGGAACACGGCGACCGCACACGTCTGCTTCTGGAGCTGGGGTTAACTTCGGATAAGATCGCCGAAAGCCTCTCCCGGCTGGCTCTGTCTGGAGCGGCCGTCCACTAGCGGAGTTCAACAATGAATGCTGCAATTCTAGCTGTCATCGGCCTCGCCGTTTTCTACGCTGGATTTCGGTTCTATTCGGCATGGCTCAACCGCAGTCTCTACAGGACCGATCCTGATCTGAAGACTCCCGCCCACGAATTCGAGGACGGCCTCGATTACGTCCCCACGAAGCGGCACATCCTCTTCGGGCATCACTTTACATCCATCGCCGGTGCGGCACCGATCATCGGGCCGTGCGTGGCCGCTTACTGGGGCTGGCTCCCCGCATGCCTCTGGATTATTCTCGGGTCTGTGTTCATGGGAGCAGCTCATGACTTCGGCGCCCTCGTTTTGAGCGTGCGGGAGAAAGGGCGAAGCATCGCCGATGTCAGCAGCAAGATTATGAGCGGGAACGCAAGAATCATGTTCCTCCTCTTCGTGCTGATGCTCGTCTGGCTCGTCCTTGCAGTCTTTGCAATGGCGATAGCGGACCTGTTCGTCAGCGTCCCTAGTACTGTGGTGCCGATTAACATTCAGATTGTGCTGGCAATAACGGTCGGGTGGCTGATCTATAAGAAAGGGACGGGAGCGCTGATCCCTTCTCTTGTGGCGCTCGCCTTGCTCTATGCGTTCATCTGGGTCGGCACAAAAATGCCTTTCAGTTTCGAAGAGATGGGCATGTCCCGGGCGGACGCTTCCACAACGTGGGTAATCATCCTTTTCATCTATTCCGCCATCGCAAGTCTTCTGCCTGTCTGGTTTCTCTTGCAACCCCGAGACTACATCAACAGTCATCAACTTCTGGTGGGACTGGGCCTGCTCTACGCGGGCATTTTCTATGTGAGACCACTCGTTGAGGCTCCCGCCGTCAGGATGGCGGTGGATCATGGTGCCCCACCCATGATCCCGCTCTTGTTCGTAACCATCGCCTGCGGCGCCATCAGCGGTTTCCACGGCCTTGTCGCCTCGGGAACCACCGCCAAACAGCTTAACAGCGTGAGAGATACGCGGATGATCGGTTACGGCGGTATGCTGGGAGAAGGGACGCTCGCCCTCGCTTCCATGATCGCCGCTGTGGCGGGGATATCTCTCGTGGCCGCGTGCAACCTCCCCACACAGGGCGCTGTGGCAGACCTCTCCTGGGCAGTCTATTATGACAGTTGGGCGCACGCCAGCGGCAACAAGGCGGCAGCGTTTGTCCTCGGTGGTGGTGCCCTCATTCAGGAATTGGGTGTTCCGGCCGAGCTGGCCCAGACACTCATGGCAGTGCTTGTAATTTCTTTTGCCGCCACAACACTTGACACGGCCACGCGGATACAGCGGTTCGTTCTGTCCGAACTTGGGAGCGCGGTGAAAATCAAACCGCTGGAGAACAGATACTTCGCTACGCTTGTGGCCGTTCTTCCGGCGCTGGCGCTGACGCTCTGGAATATTACCGACCCTTCCACCGGCGCCGCTAAACAGGCAGGGTGGGTACTCTGGCCAATCTTCGGCGCCAGCAATCAAATGCTGGCCGGTCTTACCCTTATGGTGATCACGCTCTACTTCTGGAAACGCAAAAGGCCGGTCCTTCCTGTGCTGATTCCGATGATTTTTGTGATGACTGCAACCCTTGTATCACTCGTGCTGAAGACAATAGATTTTGCCAGTAGCAACCGGCTTTTGTTCGGGCTAAACCTGTTTCTCATCGTTCTGATAGCGTGGATGATTTACGAAGGCATTCAAACTGTAAAGCGAGGACAGCGACAAGCTGAAACAGCATGACCTCTAACGGCCACAAAGAGAAGGACTCTTTCGTTC
>LUOC01000203.1 GCA_001626655.1 Fidelibacterota bacterium REDSEA-S14_B6
CCACCGCGGCGGCCATTGCAGTAAAAGAGTGGATGAAGGAATCGGGGACGAAGGGGACGTTACGCGTCTACGGGACGCCGGCGGAAGAGGGTGGTTCAGGAAAGGTTTACATGGTCCGGGCGGGACTGTTCGATGATGTGGACGCCGTCCTCCACTGGCACGCCTCCGACAGGAACGACGCCAGTCCGGCCACCACCTTGGCGAATCGGTCCGCGAAGTTCCGCTTCACAGGCTATTCCTCCCACGCGGCAGGCTCGCCGGAGAGGGGGCGCTCCGCTCTGGACGGAATCGAGGCGATGAACCATATGGTCAACCTCATGCGGGAGCACGTGCCTCAAGAGACGCGAATCCATTATGTGATCACCCGCGGCGGCGGTGCTCCGAACGTGGTCCCCGACTTTGCCGAAGCATTTTACTACGTCCGCCACCCCCGCGTCGATGTGCTGGAAGAGTTGTGGGACAGAGTTGTGAAAACTGCCGAGGGGGCCGCCCTCGGAACGGGGACGAGGCTAGACTTCGAGATCATCCACGGCAACCGTCCCGTCCTCAGGAACGATGTGCTCCAGAAAGTGGTCTTCGACAATCTGAAGGAAGTGGGTGGCGTCAAGTATAACAGGGAAGAGCGGAAGTTTGCTCAAGCGATTCAAGGTACTTTTCGGCAGGTTACCATGCCCATCGAGTCGGCGGCGGAAATTCAGCCTTGGCAATTCCGCCCCGGGAGGGGGTCCACGGATGTGGGTGATATCAGCTGGATGGTTCCCACAGCGGGTCTGAACATCGCCACATGGGTCCCCGGCACGTCCGCTCACACATGGCAGGCTGTGGCTGCCGGAGGGATGAGTATCGGCATGAAGGGACTGACGAATGCCGCAAAGACGCTGGCCCTCTCGGCGGTGGACTACTATCAGAATCCGGAGGTCATCAAGAAGGCGAAATCTGAACTGTTAGACCGGCGGGGGCCGGACTTTGATTACTATGCGCTCCTCGGCGAACGCGATCCTCCTTTGGACTACCGAAAGTAGCCGGACAGCGGGAGAGGCGGTTTGAAGCGAAAGTTCTATATCTCCATTCTATATCTGGCTGTTCTCGCGTCTGCCCAGGAGGCGCCTCTGGCCGACTGGTCACCGGAGACAGAGGCGGCGCTTCTGGGTCGAATAGCAGCCAACGACCGTGCCCGCCAGATCTACAGCAAGGTGTTCGGCAGACTTCGTGATGAGGGTGTCCCCGCCGATTTTATGGTGGAGTTCTCCAAACATCCGGAAATCGCCACCGATAAGTCGGTGGTGGAGCGGTTCAGTCGCCCCGCCGAAAAATTGAGCTATGAGCGGTACAGGAAAATCTTTATCACCGACAAAAGGATCGAGGGAGGCGTAAAGTTCTACGCTGATAATCGGGCCCTTATCGACACTGTGTCACACCGTTTCGGGGTAGACCCTTTCCTGCTCGTCAGCCTCGCAGGGGTGGAGTCACGCTACGGCAGGAACGCCAAGACGCATACAGTGTTCGGCGCACTCCATACGGTGATCCACGATCTCCCCCGAAAGGCAAAGTGGGTTGAAAGAGAGATGGCCGAGTATCTTGTCTACTGCTGGGAAAACGATCTCCCGCCCCTTTCGCTCTACGGCTCCTACGCCGGCGCGTTCGGTTACGGTCAGTTCATCCCTTCGAGCTTCCGGGCCTATGCGATGGACTTTGACAATGACGGCGTCCGTCAGCCGTTTGAGTGGCCCGACGTCCTCGCCAGTATGGCGAACTATCTGGTGAAGAACGGCTACGCCAAGGGGAGCGTCGATTTCTCAAAGGGGAGTCGGAACTGGAAATCGGTTTTCCGTTACAATCCGGCGGATAATTATGTGAAGGTGGTGCTGGAGCTCCGGGAGGCCATCAAAGAAGCTGCGGCGTGAGCCTCACCGGATGTAGACCGTTTTGATATTGACAAACTCGCGAATGCCGAACGGGGACAGCTCGCGGCCGTAACCGCTCTCTTTCACACCGCCGAAGGGGAGCCTCGGATCGGAACGGACAAAGTCGTTCACAAAAGCGGCCCCCGCTTCAATTATATCTCTAGCGATTTTTTCCCCTTTTTCAACGTCCGAGGTGAAGACGGCGCCGCCGAGGCCGAAAGGTGTATCGTTGGCGACCTCCAGCGCTTCTGCTTCATCTGTCACCGGGATGACTGACGCCACGGGGCCGAACATCTCCTCCTCGTAAGCGGCCATCCCTTTCTCCACCTCCGAAAGAATCGTGACGGGATAGAAGGCGCCGTCGCCTTGAGGAATCACCCCGCCTAAGAGACACCGCGCTCCGTCGCCGATGGAGCGCGTCACCTGCTCGTGAAGCCGCAATACAGCTCTGCCCCGTATTGATGAGCCTGCCCGTCACACACGCCGCCACTGCCTGATCGAGGTCCGCATCTCCGAGGATGATGTAGGGGTCACTGCCGCCGAGTTCAAGGACGGTCTTCTTCAGCGCGGCGCCGGCTCGTGCCGCTACCGATCTCCCGGCAGGCGTGCTCCCCGTGAGTGTCACCGCCTTCACCAGCTTGTGGTCGATGAGGTCGCCCACGCGGTCGCTCCCCATGATCAACGTGCTGAAGCACCCCTCCGGATAGCCGGCGTTCCTGAAGATTTCCTCGATGGCGAGGGCGCAGCCCGAGACGTTGGAGGCGTGTTTCAGGAGCCCGACGTTCCCCGCCATGAGCGCCGGCGCCGCAAACCGGAACACCTGCCAGAAAGGAAAATTCCACGGCATGATGGCGAGGACAATCCCGAGCGGCTGAAAGGTGACATAGCTGTTTAAGGCGTCGGTCTCCACCGTCTGGGGGGCGAGGAACGCTTCACCGTTTTCGGCAAAATAGTCGCACACCCACGCGCACTTCTCCGCTTCCGCCCAAGCCTCTTTGATGGGCTTCCCCATCTCCTCTGTCATGATCTCTGCATAGCGGCCGGCGTTGAATCGGAGATGGTCGGCGACCGCTGACAGCAGTCCCGCCCGGTGGGCGAAGTCGGTACCGCGCCATTCCTCAAACGCCGACTGAGCACGTTGGAGGATCAGTTCGGTCTCCTCTCTGGACGTTTCGGTAAATTCTCTAATCTTCTCATTGGTGGCGGGATTGATGGAAACAAGCGACATAGAGACTCCTTACGGTTTCAAATGGACAGTTCAAACTGCCGAATTTATCTTTGAGAAACTATGGATGAAACGGCATTCGGTGCCCAAATCGATTGAAGGTGAGCACTCTCCCTCGTAAGTTCAAACAACACAATTGAAGGGAGACGGCAAGTGAATTATCGGCGACTGGGCAAGTCAGGACTGAAACTGAGTGAACTGTCCTACGGTTCGTGGGTGACATTTTCATTCCAACTGGACGTAGCGGCGGCGGCAGCCTGTATGAAAGTTGCCTACGATGCCGGCGTCAATTTTTTCGACAATGCGGAGGTGTACGCTAACGGCGAATCGGAAGTGATCATGGGGAAGGTGCTCAACAAGATGGGTTGGCCCCGGGACAGCTACTGCGTCTCCAGCAAGGTGTTCTGGGGCGGTGACAAACCGACGCAGCTGGGGCTCTCCCGGAAGCACATCCACGACGCCTGCCACGCCGCCCTGGAGAGACTTTCGGTCGATTATCTCGATCTCTATTTCTGCCACCGCCCGGACAGGCAGACGCCAGTCGAGGAGACCGTTCGCGCAATGGATTCGCTTGTCCGGCAGGGGAAAATCCTCTACTGGGGGACGTCGGAATGGTCCGCCGATGAAATCCGCGCCGCCTACGGTGCCGCCTATAAGTACAACCTTGAGCCCCCTACCATGGAACAGCCCCAGTACAATCTTTTCGAGCGCGAGAAGCTGGAGCGGGAGTATTTGCGCCTGTTCGAGGACGAGGGGCTCGGCACCACAATCTGGTCGCCGCTCGCCTCCGGCATACTGACGGGCAAGTACGCCGACGGAATCCCCTCCGGCACGCGCATGGAG
>LUOC01000204.1 GCA_001626655.1 Fidelibacterota bacterium REDSEA-S14_B6
GCTCTATAGAGATGAGAAGCTCGGGGAGGAACTTGCGCTTCTCCAGTCGAGCTCGGTAGTCCCGCGCCGTAGCGGCGGTGAGCCAGCCGCAGTGCCGCCCCATCACTTCGTGGATCAGAAGCTGTCGCCGGCTCGTGGTATTCTCGTTGGCGATGTTCTCGAAAAAAATTGCTCCTTGTTCCGCCGCAGTGGCGGCGCCGAGAGTCTGGACGATGGGCGTTACGTCGTTGTCCACTGTTTTGGGCAGTCCCACCACCGTCAGGTCAGCGCCTTTCTTCTCAAGTTCCTCCAAAAGCTGTGCGGCCATGGTGTTGGTGTCGTCGCCGCCGATGGTGTGAAGAATGGTGACGCCGTCCTTCAGCAGTTGATTTGCTGCCACCGCGACAGGATCTTCACCCTCTTTCACGAAACCGCGCTTCGCACAATCCTCGGCGTTCGTCAGTTTCACGCGGCTGTTACCGATTGGACTTCCGCCGAAGGCGAGGAGCGCCTCGGCGCCGGCGCGAGCCTCGCCATCAACCTCGATGGAATTTCCTAACAGGAGACCGCGATAGCCGTGGAGGTAACCGATCATTTCGCTCTCCGGCGCTTTTCGGTTATACTCCATTATCAATGCACCGATGGCGGCGGAGAGGCACGGCGCAATTCCGCCGGCGGTGAGAAAGGCGATTTTCGGGGGATTTTGCTGTGCCATGGCCAAGGAGAAATTAACGTGAACGCCTCTCAGAGAAAAGATCGATTGATAAGCACGCCGAATCGTTCTCGTTGACAATTGGAGCGGCCCGTTCTAACTTCTGCCGTGATCAAGCCATGACGGAAATGGAGGACAAGCTATGTCTCACGTAAAGGTCAACAACTTTAAGGCGACTTGTGATCAGTTCGAGCGGGCGGCGGAGAAGCTCGGCCTCGAGGAAAACCTCGCCACTTCTCTCATGATGCCGGACCGAGAGCTGGCGGTGGAAGTGCCCCTCAACAGGGACGACGGTTCCCTCGCCGTCTTCAAAGGTTACCGAATTCAGCACAACAACGCCCGGGGGCCATTTAAGGGAGGCATCCGCTATCATCAAGAAGTAGACTTGGATGAAGTCCGGGCCCTCGCCGCCCTCATGACCTACAAGACGGCTGTGGTGGACATCCCCTACGGCGGCGGAAAAGGGGGCATTACCGTTGATCCGAGAGAACTTTCCGAAAGGGAACTGGAACAGCTCTCCCGACGTTTCTTCCGGCGCATCAGTCCCATCATCGGTGTGAACAAGGATATTCCCGCGCCGGACGTCAACACCAACGCCCAGATCATGGCGTGGTTCATGGACGAGTTCAGCCAGAACGAGGGGTACAGTCCGGGCATCGTCACCGGCAAGCCCATCGACCTCGGCGGTTCGCTCGGGCGGGAAGCGGCAACAGGGCGCGGCGTCTTTCTTACCATTCGGGAAGCTGCATCCGAATTTGACGTGGACCTGACGAAGGCGACCGCTGTGATCCAAGGTTTCGGGAATGTCGGTTCATTTGCAGCTCAGTTTCTCCATGAGGCGGGGTGCAAGGTCGTCGCCGTCAGCGACGTTACCGGCGGACTTCACGATCCTGCCGGGCTCGATATCCCCTCCCTCATCAATCATACAAAAGAACGCCGCGTCATTGAGGGGTGTGGACAGGGTAAGAACGTCTCCAATGAAGAGCTCCTCACGCTTGACTGTGACTTTCTCGTTCCCGCTGCTTTGGGCGGAGTGATCCACAAGATGAACGCAGACAGCCTCAACTGCCGGTTTGTCATCGAGGCCGCCAACGGGCCAACCACACCACCGGGAGACGAAAACCTTTTCGAAAAATCGATCCCCGTCATTCCTGACATTCTCACCAACGCAGGCGGCGTCACCGTCTCATACTTTGAATGGGTGCAGAACCTTCAGCAGTTCAGGTGGGAGGAAGAGGAAGTGAACGCCAAGCTCGAGGCCAAGATGGTGAATGCCTATGGCGAAGTGAGCGCTCTGCGCCGAGAAAAGGACGTCTCTTTCAGGACAGCGGCGTTTATGGTGGCTATTGATCGAGTGGCGAGGTCGGTGGAGCTGAGAGGCTTCTAACCGCCGTCTTCCAAGTCCGCTGGCGTCCTGCCTGTGTAGATTTGGCGGGGACGGTAGATCCGCCACTTGGGATCTTCCCTCAGCTCTTTCCACTGGGCAATCCAGCCCGGGAGCCGCCCAATGGCAAACATCACCGTAAACATGGATGTGGGAATCCCCAGCGCGCGGTAGATAATGCCTGAATAGAAGTCGACGTTGGGATAAAGTTTCCTCTCAAGAAAGAAGTCGTCTTTCAGCGCCACCTCCTCCAGTTCCTTCGCAATCCCCAGCAGTGGATCATCGATGCCGAGCTCGCCCAGAACCTTATCCGCCGACGCCTTGAGTATTTTCGCCCGGGGATCGAAGTTTTTATAAACGCGGTGGCGAGAGAGCCGCAATCCCCGCTGCAATGGCGATAAACAGGTTGGCGCCGCTGGAGCCGACCATCCTGACGGTGGAGGTGGAACAGTTCTGCTCATGGTCCGCGTGAAGGATCAGCAGCAGGCGGAGTGACTCCACAATGACCGGATTCGGCTGATACGTCTCCGCCGGCACAGCGAACATCATATAAAGAAAGTTCTCCTCAAACGTCAAATCGTTCCGCGGGTACATGAACGGCTGGCCGGTCGATTTCTTGTAAGCAAACGCCGCGAGTGTGTTCATCTTCGCCAGCAGACGAAAGATATTCAAATCAAGATCGTTATTCTCCCCCTGCGGATAGAAGGTGGAGAGCGCCGCCACTGTGGAAGCGAGAACACCCATCGGGTGGGCGTTCATGGGATATCCGTCGAAAAACCGCTTGAAATCTTCGTGGATCATGGTGTGATGCGTCACGTTGTTGGCAAACTGATCGGCGTCGCTCTTCGATGGAAGCTCACCGTAGATCAGGAGGTGACAGATTTCAAGAAAGGAAGAGCCTTGCGCGAGATCCTCAATGGGAATGCCTCGGTACCGCAGAATCCCCTTCTCACCGTCTATGAAAGTAATGTCGCTTGAGCAGGAACCGGTGTTCACATAACCGGGATCGTAGGTGATATACCCCGTCTCCTTCCGAAGATGGGTGATATCGACCGCTTTTTCTCCCTCCGATCCCTCAATGACCGGAAGGTCAAGCGACTTTCCATCCAGATCTATTTTTGCTGAAGTCATCCGCCTCTCTTAACGGTAAGGACTAAATTTCATCAATCCTTCCACTTGGTGGTATGGTCGCCTTCTGTCTGTTGGCGGCGCCACTCTCCGGAAGCGATTTCGGTACGCAGATCTTTTATGATCTGAACGCCAGCAGTCAGGAACGAGGCATCACCGCCTTTCAAATTCGGCGGGCATATCTCGATTTCAGAGATGAGATTTCAGACAACCTTTCTATTCGCGTCACCACCGATGCGGCGACCTCCACTGCCGATGGGCGCATCAATGCCCACATCAAGTTCGCACAGGTGACTTGGAAAACAAACTTCGGTCAGTTTATCATCGGTTCCCAGCCGACTAACTATTTTGGCGCGCTGCAGAAGAATTGGGGATACCGATATATCGAGAAGTATCCAGCCAACCTTTACGGCTTCGACGCCACCGCCGACCTCGGCATCTCATGGCGAAGAACTTATGACCGCCTTCTCATCCACCTCGGAGCCTACAACGGCACGGGATTCAAGAAGCCGGAGGACGATTCCTACAAGAGGATAAGTCTGCTGATGAGCTACGGCGAGCAAGATCTGACAGCAAATGCGGGGATGAATGCAGGTGGCGCTCTATCGGTGGAGCCGTACTCGACAATCCTCGATGAGATTTCCGCAGTCTATCGTGTCGGCGGCTTTGCCGGATACGCGAACAGCAAGGTGCGGCTGGGAGGCGAAATTCAGATGGAGCAGGACGAAGGAATCGATCATCAGGAAAGGATCGTGGCCGGTTACATCACCGTAATTCAGAACGTGAAGCTGTCGTTCCTCGGCAGGATTGACATCTACGACCCTTCAGTCCCCCATCCCGAAATGAGGAGAACAACGCTC
>LUOC01000205.1 GCA_001626655.1 Fidelibacterota bacterium REDSEA-S14_B6
CTGCTGAGGCTCTCCCCCACGGCGTCGGACGATGCTGAAGTTGCAGCCCTTGAACTTGAGGTGACGGTCCGCTTCGCCAGTTCAGTTGAGAATCAACCTTCCGTTTCCCGGCCGGAGGAGCTTCTCTACAGACACCGTCTCCTGAACTGGTCCGTAGCGAAAGAGTGGTTGACTCAAGAGAGGCGTGCTCCCCGCCTCGAGCGTAGGGCCGACCTTACCGGCGACTGGTACAGGATCACCGTCGCCTCCGACGCCGTCTACGGCATCACCGGGACATCTCTCTCCGAAGGTGGGATGGACATCGCCGCAGTCAATCCGGCGGCACTCCGGATGTTCACCAATCCACGGGGCGGCAGACCGATCATCGATCCCATCGGCGGGGCGGTTCCGCCAAATCTGACGGAGGTGGCGATCCATGTTGCCGGGGGCGGTGATGGTACCCTTCACGACGAGGACGAGGTGGTGTTCTACGGCCGCGGTCCCCGTGGTTTCGATACAGCCGCCAACGGATCGGTGGACTACATACAGAACCCTTACAGCGACCTTAACATCTACTGGCTCAACGTCCCGTCGGATCCCGAACTCCGCGGTGTGAGAATCGAAACGGCGGACGAAGAGTTCACCGAGCCGGTGACCGTCGATTACGGCATCGCTTACTCCCGTTCCGAAAGCGACGACCTGAACCCCTTTGAATCGGGACTCCTCTGGGTCGGCCCCGGCGTCACCAAAGAACAGACGCTCTCCATGCCCGTCCAGCTTCACCATCCCCGGCAGGAGATCGAGGCTCGGGCAGACATTTCACTTTTCGGTGGCACCTCCACAGGCGTGGAGGGGTACCCGGCTCACATCGTTACAGTGCGGCAGGGGAGCCTCTCCGATTCTGTCCTTGCGAGACAGTCTTGGACGGGGATGGTGAATCGGGATCTGTCGCTGGACCTCGATGAGACACGTCTCAGTCACGGCACCAACTTTCTGCTCGCCACCAACACCACCACTGACGACCTCTCCAAAGTTTTTCTCGATTGGATTACTGTAAGGTATGGGAGCGAACTGATCTGGACCGGAACTCAGTTCGACTACTGGGCGCCGGCTAATCTGACACTCGTCCGGTTCATGGTCAGCGAGGTGACGTCGGATATTGCTGTCTGGGACATCAGTGATATCCATGCCCCGGTGGATCAGGAGGTGGTCCTGAGCGGAAACAGAGGCTATTTTGAACGGACCTTGAGTTCGGCGGGAACGGAGCGATTTATTGTTTACAACAGGACTGAAACGGAGGAAGTGGCGGAAATCGTAAAGGCGGACAACCACAGTTTCGCCTCCGTCCGGACGGCGGCGAGCGGCATTGACCACATCATCATTGCCCCGGAAGAGTTCCTCACCACGGCGGAGAAACTGAAGGAACATCGGGGCGCTTCCACGGTTGTGCCGCTTTCGGCGGTCTATGATGAATTCTCCGGCGGTGTGCCCGATCCGAGGGCTATCAGACTTTTCCTGAAGTGGGTGAAGGAGAACTGGTCAGCTTCATCGGGAACGGGCTTTCCCGCTTATGTACTCCTCCTCGGAGATGGCGATTACGACTACCGGAACATCACCGGTAATGCGGTAAACATGATACCGACATTTCAGTCGGAATACTTCGGCGGCACCTCCGCCGATGACAGGTTCGCCTATCTGAACGGGCAGTCGCCCGAGCTCGCCATAGGCCGGCTTCCGGCAGCAACGTTTTACCAGGCCGAGATGATGGTGGACAAGATTATCGCTTACGAGGCGAACCCCGAAATCGGACTGTGGCGGCGGCGCGTCTCGCTGGTGGCCGACGATTTTGCAAGGCCGAACTTTGGCGCCATTGAACTGTCCCACACCAAGAACAGTGAAGAGCTGGCAGGGATGATCCCGAAGGCGCTGGAGGTGCGAAAGCTGTACATGGAAGATTTTCCGGAAATGAACGATGGCTCCCAGTACGGCGTCACCAAGCCCGGGGCCACGGAAGCGCTCTTTGATCTCCTCCATGAAGGGACCGCTCTACTGAACTATATCGGTCACGGCTCCGCCTACCAATGGGCCCAGGAAGGGCTCCTCTCATCGGCACGGGGAGACCTCGCCTCCATTCAGACCGAAGGCCGCCTCCCCATCTGGCTCGCCGCCACCTGCAGCTGGGGCAGGTACGACGATGTGGAAGGGAGCGCCATGTCCGAAGAGATTCTAAGGGCGCCGGCGAACGGCGGTGTGGCTGTCATCTCCACCAACGGGCTCATCACTTTTTCCGCAAACAGGAGTTTCATCCTGAAGCTGTTTGACTCCTTCTTCCCCGATACGACCGTCTCAGATCTGTCCCTTGGCGCGATCTACAGCAGCATCAAGGACGGCTCCCGGGGGAGCCAGATGTTCCACCTCCTCGGCGACCCCGCCCTGAAAGTGGCGTTGCCATCCAACGCCGCCGAAGTGACATCCGTCAATCCCGACACACTGACAGCGCTTCAGACCGGCGCCTATGTCGGTCGCGTTTCAGGCGATGCGCCGGGAGCGGGAGACGGCTTCGTCACTGTTTCCGACGCCGAGCGCCCCATCACACGCCGTTACGAATTCCAAAACTACAGCGAAGATGTCACCTACTCCCTCCCCGGCAATACACTCTTTCGGGGGAAACTGTCCTTTGCGGGCGGCGCGTTCGACGGCTCCTTCATACTGCCGAAAGACATCACCGCCTCAGCAGGGGGAAGGCTTTCTGTCTACCTCTACGGTGAACAGGGCAACGATCTGTGGGAAGGTCTCGGCCTCAAGTTAGGGCTCGTTTTCAGAGGCGGCTCAGCAAACCCCGCCGATCAGAACGGGCCGCTCATCTCCTTCGGCGCCGAGGGGCGATCGGTGGAGACCGGCGACCACCTGCCGGAGGGGGGCGATCTGATAGTCTCCCTCTCCGATCCTCTCGGGATCAACGTGACCGGGGAAATCGGTCACGGCATCCGTGTCTGGTACGGTGAAGACGAAGTTGACGCCGTCGAGGTGACCGACGGATTTGTCTACGAGGACGGGAGCCACACCACCGGATCGGTCGAAGTTTCCCTGGCGGACGCTCTCCCCGGCGAACTGATCGTCACCGCCGAAGCGTGGGACAACGCCAACAACGCCGCCCGGGAATCGGTCACTCTCAACATTACCACCGATGAAGCGCTGACCCTCACCAACGTGTTCAACTACCCCAACCCCTTCAAAGGGAAGACGCAGTTCGGCTTCGAGGTCAACAGAGAGGCACTGGTGGAGATCAAAGTTTTCACAATTTCCGGAGAACTGGTGGCCGTGCTGGATCCTCTCGAAACTTTCTACGGCTACTCTCACATCGATTGGGACGGCCGTGATCACTTCGGCGATCAAATCGCTAACGGCGTCTATCTCTACCAGATCACGGCCACATCGCTGGATGACGAGGAAGCGGCCACAAAGATAGGAAAGGCGGCAAAGTATCGCTGAGATGGCGCCGCTCATCCTCGCTTCAGCCTCGCCGCGGCGGAAGGAGATTCTCCGAAAAATCAATCTGACGTTCGACATTGTCCCCAGCGGTGTGGATGAAGATTACACCAACGGCCTGAACCCGCCCCAGATGGCAGAGCAGTGGGCGTTGGAAAAGGCGCGTTCCGTTTCGTCCCCGCATCCGGACAAGGATGTCATCGGCGCTGATACGATTGTTGTTCTGGACGACACAATCCTTGGCAAACCGACCGACGCCGACGATGCCAAACGAATGCTCACAACACTATCAGGAAAGATTCACACGGTCTACACCGGTGTCGCCCTGCGATGTGATTCGGCCGGTGCTGAAGAGAGTTTCGTCGCCTCCACGCGTGTCACATTCTACAGTCTCGGAGAAGAGGCCATCGACAGGTACGTCGCCACCGGCGACCCGATGGACAAAGCGGGAGCCTATGGCATCCAGGACACTTCCGCCTGTTTCGTGAAAAAGATTGACGGCTGTTATAACAATGTGGTCGGTTTTCCGCTGGCACAGTTCGTTCAACTTATCGGCAATGAAAGTGTGAAAGAGAAGTTTTCCGTAGACAATTGGTTTGCTTCCGACAGGGAGATCGCTTAAAATCACCGGCCTATGAACGAGATTCAGGAAACAGCACCGTTCTTTGAAGAGCTCAAAAAGCTGCGAGTCGAGCGGGATATTGAACTGGCCGAGATCGCCACTCGGACCAAGATCAACCTCGATTACCTCGAATCTCTTGAGTCAGGTGATTTCACTTTTCTCCCTTATGTCTATGTCCGCCTCTTTATGAAGGCTTATGCGGTAGAGGTGGGCGCGGAGACAGACGAAGTCCTTCAGCAGCTCGACCATTTGATGGACAGGCAGACACCGGCGGAAGAGCTTCCTGCAAACGACGAACTCCACGAGGAGGCCCACCTGGATGAGGATGTCGTCCTCCCGACTCCGTCCGTCAACAACCTCTCCTCATCGGTGGTGAAAGTCGCCGTTCTTCTGGTGGTGGTCTTTTTTGGCGTATGGGTCGTTCGGCAGATTGCCGGCGAGGGCGAGGAAGGTAGCATTGAGGAGCCGTCGCAAATGGCGATTCCTGTGGCGCCGAAGATTACCGATCAGCAGCTTAACGCCGACTTTGTCCCTACGGACGAAGATCAGGAGTGGAACCTCGAACCGCCCTATATTCTCACAATGTCGGCGGAGGAAGAAACCTGGTATGAACTCGAAACAGACTATTCCGGAAACATCACCTCCGCAAACCTGAACCGGGACGGTGATATCTCTCTTCAGTTCGGCGAAAACCTCTATCTCAGGATTGAACGGGCCGCCGACGTCAGCGTCACACTTAACGGAACGCCGATCCCGCTCCCCGATGAAACACACCCCGCTGATATTATATACGACGGTCAAGAAAAGCGACTGACCATCCGAAGCTACACTCCCCGCTAGCTCCCGACCCTTAAAGTTCTCCTTTCAAAAAAACGTCTAACCGTTTCAAGATTTTGCTTGACATTGGTGGGGAGTTACACTAACATTGTGGGTAGAAGTGGGTAACAAACCCATAAATCTCGAGTATGACAATCACGGAAAACAGTTTCACAGGGGAGTTCAGCTATACGCTCGACTCGAAGGGTCGGCTGAATATCCCCTCCAAGTTCAGGAGCGCCCTCTCCCCGGACAACGACAGCAACTTCGTTATCACGAAGGGGATGGATCGATGCGTGGTGGCCTACCCCGTCGTAGAGTGGCAGAGGCGAGTTGAAGCGGGGCTCCGAGAACTGTCAGCCACGTCACAGCGAAATCGTCTTTTTGTTCGGTCAGTTACACGCTACGCCACGACTGTCCGACTCGATGGCCAGGGGAGAATTCAATTGACGCCCTACCTTAAAGATTATGCCCGCCTTGACCGGGATGTGCGGATCATCGGCGTGGTTAACAAGATTGAAATATGGAATCCAGACGACCTCGAAAATATCGATGAACTGTCTCCGGAAGATTTTGAAGATCTGTCAGATAAAGTGATCCTTTAGCAAGTGGAATCTGGATGGGGCGGCACAAACCAACATATCCCTGTACTTCTCGATGCTGTTCTCTCCTACCTCCGTGTCCGCCCGGACGGTATCTATCTGGACTGCACGGTAGGTCTTGGCGGCCACGCATCGGCCCTCCAGGAACTTCTTTCGCCCAACGGGCAGCTGATCGGACT
>LUOC01000206.1 GCA_001626655.1 Fidelibacterota bacterium REDSEA-S14_B6
CTCGCGGGGCAGATCGGTCTAGGCATCATGATCGGGGCGTGGATTTTCTACGGCGCCGAGTTCAGAGAGATTGGTCCTGTCACTTCAGTCCCGTTCTTCAAGAATCTCGAGATCCCTTTCGGCATCCTCTACATTCCGTGGGTCACCTTAGTCCTGACAGCCAGCTCCAATGCTGTGAATCTGACGGACGGCCTCGATGGACTCGCGGCGGGCCTGCTCGCCATCTGCGCCCTCGCCCTTGCGGCGATTTCGTACATCTCCGGCAGGATCGATTTTAGCGATTATCTCAACATTATCTACCTCCCGAAGGCAGGTGAGCTGACAGTCTTTGCCGCGGCTCTGGCCGGCGCCTGTCTCGGATTTCTCTGGTTCAATGCACCGCCGGCACAGGTTTTTATGGGTGACACCGGTGCCCTCTCTTCCGGAGCGGCGCTGGGGACACTTGCCATTCTCCTGAAGAAGGAGCTTCTGCTCCTGATCCTCGGCGGCGTCTTTGTCTGGGAGGCGGTGTCGGTGATGATCCAGCTCGGCTATTTTCGATTGAGTAAAAGGAGGACTGGGGAAGCGAAGCGGTTTTTCCTCATGGCCCCTATCCACCACCACTTCGAACTGAAAGGGTGGAAGGAGACGCAGGTGGTGATCAGGTTCTGGATTATGGGAATCCTGTTCGCTCTCATGACAATCAGCACATTCAAGATTCGATGATGGACATCAGTCACAAGAATACAATCGATTTAACCGGCCGCAATGTGTCTGTCATAGGCGGCGCACGTAGCGGCCTCGCCGCGGCGGCGCTTCTGAATGAAATCGGCGCCGCTCCCTTCGTCAGTGAAGCGAGCGACAACATCGATCGGGACAGGCTAAAAGGGATGTCCATCGACTTTGAGACGGGAGGTCATTCTGAGAAAGTGTTCGATAGCGATCTGATGGTCGTCTCGCCGGGCGTCCCTCAGGATTCGGAGGTCGTAAAGCAGGCAAAAGTCAAATGTATTCCCGTGGTGAGTGAGATTGAGCTCGCTTCGTGGTTCACATCCAGCCCCATCGCCGCCGTCACCGGCTCCAACGGGAAGACGACCACAACTTCCATGCTTGCGGAGATGTGCCGAGCAGGCGGTCTGACGACTTTCGAGAGCGGCAACATCGGCACGCCCTTCTCCACAGTAGTATTCGATAATCTTGGGCGTGAGGCGAAAGACGCCGTCCACGTTCTGGAGGTGAGTTCTTTCCAGATGGAGCAAATCCACCACTTCAAACCCGCCGTGGCGGTGATCCTCAACCTTTCGCCGGACCATCTCGACCGCTACGGAACCATGGACGCTTATATCGACGCAAAGCTCCGAATCGTAGAAAATATGTCTCAGGAAGACCATGTGGTCTACAACTACGGTGATTCGCTTCTTCGGCGCCGACTAAAGACTGATGGGACGCTCGTCCCCTTCGCTCTTGACAATGCCGACAATCTCCTCTTCAGCCTTAATGAGACGAAGATCTACGACCGTTCCGCAAAGCCTTTCGTCTACTTGAGCGAAATCTCTCTTCCGGGACGGCACAACATTTCCAATTTTCTCGCCGCCGCAACGGCTGCCCGACTGTTGACGGTGGGCGAAGATGCCATCAAGGACATCATGAAAACATTCAGCGGCGTTCCCCATCGCCTTGAAAAGGTGAGGAGACTGAACGACATCACTTTCTACAACGATTCGAAGGCGACGAATATCGAGTCCGTAAAGGTTGCCCTTGAATCATTCACTTCCCCTGTTATCATAATTCTCGGCGGCCGCGACAAGGGCGCCGATTTCACAGAACTTATCCCCTGCCTTGCGGGTGGGGTGAAACTGGTAATAACGCTGGGCGAAGCGGCGGAGCGCATCGAGAAGACCCTCCCTAAACACCCTCCCTTCCTACGAGCTCACTCAATGGCTTCCGCCGTTTCCCTGGCTTATCAAAACAGCGGCAAAGGCGATGTGGTACTCCTCTCCCCCGGTTGCACCAGTTTCGATATGTTCGATGATTTCGAGAACCGCGGAGACGTCTTTCGTGAGGAGGTGATGAAACTGTAAGATGGGAATAGCTGTCTCCTCAGAAAAGTTTGACAAACCGATGCTCATCATAACGATGACTCTTCTCGCCATCGGAACTGTCATGGTCTTCAGTTCCAGTTCCGACATTTCGATGGACAAGTTCGGCAGCGGCACCTTTTACTTCGGTCGGCACGTTCTGAGGGTTGTCATAGGCCTGGCGGTGATGGTTGTCGCCATGTTTGTCGATTTTCGGATTTGGAAGAGAATTGCGGCGCCCCTGTTCATCGCCACGGCGACGCTCCTGCTGGTGACAGTAGTTGTTTTTCAGCTTCAAGGTAACGATTCGCCGGCGCGGTGGCTCTACCTCGGCTCGCTGCCCGTTCAAACTTCCGATCTAGCTCGCTTCGCCACCATTCTATACTCCCTCCCATCATCATGACGGGGATTGTGATGGCTCTGATTATCGTCCAGCCGGACTACAGCACCGCTATGATGATCGGCGTGCTGGTGATGACCATGCTCTTTGTGGGACGAGCCAAGTTGACGCACATGGCAGCCACTGTCAGCGGAGCGCTCGTGGTCCTCATTCCCGTGATGATCTTGGAGCCGTACAGGATTTACAGAATAAAATCGTTCTTCAAAGGTCTGCTCGATTTTTCAGGCGCGAGCTATCAGCTCCAGCAGTCTCTGATCAGTTTAGGCAACGGCGGCATTACAGGCGTCGGACTCGGCGCCAGCACCGGAAAAAACCTGTTTCTGCCGGCGCCCCACAC
>LUOC01000207.1:0-464 GCA_001626655.1 Fidelibacterota bacterium REDSEA-S14_B6
GGTTGGATCCTCTGAGCATAGAGTAGCCTTTTTGCTCCATCGCGAAATAGAGCTGGTTCCCGTCCTCGTCGAAAATGTTGTACCTGTTCTTGGTCTCGAAGTTGCTGTCGCCCAGAATAACCTCCCCCAATTCCAGCGATTGGTTTACAACAAGAGTGCCGAGTGGTTTTAGCGCTTCCATCTCTACTTCAGCCCTCTCCGCTCTAACAGCGGTTCTATGTTCGGTTCGGCGCCGCGGAAGTTCTTGAAGAGGGCCATCGCTTTTTCGCTTCCGCCCCGGGAGAGAAGTGTCTTCCTGAAATGATCGCCATTCTCCCGTTTCAGTCCGCCGTTCTCCTTAAACCACTCCACCGTGTCGGCGTCTAACACCTCGCTCCAGATGTAGGAGTAGTACCCCGCCGAGTAGCCCCCCATGACGTGGGAGAAATAGGTGGAGCGGTACCGGGGCGGGATGGTGGTGAGAG
>LUOC01000207.1:472-3632 GCA_001626655.1 Fidelibacterota bacterium REDSEA-S14_B6
CTCAAAGGCGATGAGGCCGTCCGCGCCGGGGACATCTTCCGGCTGAAGCTGGTGCCACGATTGGTCCAGCAGCGATGCGGCAAGGTATTCAGTGGTGGCAAAACCTTGATTGAACTTCTTCGCTGCCAGCACTTTTTCGAGAAGCTCTTTCGGCATCGGCTCGCCCGTTTCGTGATGGACAGCGTAGTTCTCCAGTATCTCCGGCCAGTCGGCCCACATTTCGTTTACTTGGGAGGGATACTCCACAAAATCCCTCGGCACGGACGTTCCCGCAAAAGAGGGATAAGTGACATCCGACAACATGCCGTGAAGGGCGTGACCAAACTCGTGGAACGCCGTGGTCACTTCGTCGAATGTGAGGAGCGTCGGTTCTCCTTCAGGCGGCTTTACGATGTTCAGATGGTTGGCCACCACCGGCTGCCTGTTCATCAGGTGAGACTGCGAAACGTAGGCGTTCATCCAGGCGCCGCCCCGCTTCGACGACCGGGCGTAGGGATCGAAAATGAAAAGCGTCAGCGTGGCGCCGTCCCGATCAAAAATCTCGAAGACTCGGACGTCAGGATGATAGACGGGGAAGTCGTGCCTCTCTTCAAATGTGAGTCCGTAGAGTTGGGTCGCTGCGTAGAAGACACCCTTCACAAGGACGTTGTCCAATTCGAGGTAAGGCTTTAGTTGGGACTCGTCAAACTCGAACCGCTCCTGCCGAACTTTCTCGCTGTAGAAATCCCAGTCCCATGCCGCCAGTTCGAAACCGCCCTCTTCGGCGTCGATCATTTTCTGGAGGTCTTCCGCTTCACGATTGGCGTTACGGACCGCCGCCGGAGCGAGGTCAGCTAACCGCTCGTTCACGGCGTTGGTCGTCTGTGCCGTCTGGTTCTCGAGGCTGTAGGCGGCGTGATTCTCATAACCGAGCAGTCGGGCCCGCTCTGCCCTCAGCTTGATGACAGCAGTGAAAGTTTCACGATTGTCGAACTCACCGCCGCGGCTTCCGCGGGAGAGGGACACCCTGTGGATGCGCTCCCGGAGAGCGCGGTTCGTCAGCGATGAAAGGGGCGGCTGGCCGCTGGTGTTCTGGAGTGTAATCACATATTTGCCAGCCATCTCCCGGGATTCCGCCTCTTTCGCCGCCGCCTCGATCATGGCGTCCGGAAGTCCAGCAAGTTCGTCGCGGGAATCGACCACCACCGCGAGGTCGTTCACCTCTTTCAGCACGTTCTGGCTGAAGGTGGTCTGATGGGTGGCGAGCTGGGAGTTGATCTCTCTGAGGCGCTCTTTCTCATCAGCCGACAGTTTGGCGCCCGATCTGACGAACTGTTTGTAGGTCTCCTCCACAAGGCGGACAGATTCGGTGTCGAGACCGAGTTCGCTCCGGCTGTCGTGGAGTGTTCTGACGCGCTCGAAAAGCTTGCCGTTCAGCAGTATCTGATCGCCGTGGGCCGACAGCTTCGGCGCCATCTCGGAGCGGATGGTCTCGAGACTGTCGTTGGTGTTGGCTGACGCGAGAGCAAAAAAGACCGTCGCTACTCTGTCCAGCAACTGCCCTGATTTTTCCATGGCGACGATTGTGTTTTCGAACGTCGGCGCTTCCTTAGAATCGGCAATGGCGTCAATTTCCACGAGGTGATCGGCCATCCCCTTTTCAAAGGCCGGGGCGTAGTGCGCGTTCTTGATCTTGTCGAAGGGAGGATATTTCAGATAGAGCGAACTCTCCTGATAGAAGGGGTTGGAGTTGCTTGCCGTCACTTCGCTCTTTGCCGCCGGCTCAGATGGTGGAATAGTTTCGGCGGTGGGGGCGCACCCTGTGAAAATGAGCGCCGTGCTCAAAGTCAGCCGGAGGGCTGAGACTGTTTTCTGTTTCATGGTTCGGAGTCTCCTTCATTTCTTGATTCACTTCTCAAGTCGGGTAGTTGATTCGTCGCCGCAGACTACACTCCGCGCGCAACAGATTCAACCGTCTCAATCATAGCGTCGATCTGATCCTCGTCATTGAAAATGTGGGTGGAAACCCGCATGGCGTATGTTTCCCTATCCCGCCTCACATCAGAAGCAGTCGCAGGCCAGTGCGTCCACCGGATCCAGATTTTGTGCTCTTCATACATCTTTTTCCAGATGGTGTCCACAAATTCCTTCTCATACTTCCTCCTGACGTCGGGAGAGAATGTCGCCAACCCGCTGGACAGTTCACGGTGCTTCTTTCCCGGCGCCGGCACGAAGAGACTTCTCTCGCCCCACGTCTCGACAACGCGCCGACGGAGATAATCATTAAGATCGAGAACGCGATCTTCGATGCGCCTCTTCCCAACACTGGTATGCCACTCCGCGGCGGCGGCCATCGCCACCATGGCGGCGGTGTCGTTTTGACCTCTGGTCTGAAGTTGGGTGGCGAGATCAAACGGTTCGTCGTCCTCATCCCTGAAATCGTAGAACTGGGAAAGGACGGGCCAGAGCCCCCGGGGGTTCTTCTCACCTCCCTTCATGTAGAGGACGCCCGTCCCCGGCAGACAGTTGAGAAACTTATGTCCGGCGGCGGCGTAGTAGTCGCATCCCAACTCTTTCATATCTAGATCGAGCATGCCGAGCCCGTGAGCGCCGTCCACAACGGAGATCATGTCGTGCTCTTTTGCCAACTGGCACAGTTCCACAACAGGCATCCGGAGACCGGTGGTGAAATTGATGTGGCAAATCATCAGCACTTTCGGACGATGCTTTGACCTGCGGATGGCTCTCCGGAAAATGGTGATAATTTCATCCTTGTCCCTCGGTGGGGATGGGATGATCAGTTGTGTCAGCTTTACGCCCCGCCGTTCCGCAAGAACTTTGGAAGGAGAGATTTCGGCAATGTGGTCGTGGTAGGTGGTGATGATCTCATCACCTTTCTGGTAATCGAGGCCGAAGAGGACGACGTTCGTCCCCATGGTTGTGTTGCCGGTTAGGACGATCTCATCCATCTCCGCACCCATGAACTTCGCCACTTTCTTTCTGTTCTTTTCCTGAAAGTAATTGAAGTCATCGTTCAGGAAAGAGCTGTCTGTGGGGCTTGCCGTAAACCGTGCGAGCGCGTTCGTGTAGGCTTCATAGACAGGGCGGGGGAGAGACCCTTCAGTGCCGGTATTCATGTAGATGATGTCTGGATCGAGCATGAACTGTTTCTGAATCTCAC
>LUOC01000208.1 GCA_001626655.1 Fidelibacterota bacterium REDSEA-S14_B6
GCATAGTCGTCCAGATAACTGTTATCGGTTGGAGGAGGCGTCGACGGGGGGATCGGCCTTCTCAAGAATCGCTCTGAGCTCGGCAAGGACTTCCCGTGCCGGCGGCCAGAGGTCTTCTTCCATCTCCCCGCCACTCTGCTCGTAAGCGTTGATCCGTGAGGAAATCTCCTCGAGAATTTCAGTGTGGTTCTTCATTGACTGATTCAAAAGTATCTCAATTCAGAATATAAACCAATTCTTCTTTACCCTTTTTGATCTATATCACGTTCTGTGAAGACTGTCAAATCGGTTGGTGCACCCTCAACAGCATGACTATATTTCCGGCTCAAATTGTATCGCGCCAGAAAAGATTTCTCTCCAGATGACTAAATTTAGCCGCTCAGTATGACAGACTTCTTCGACAAACTGATCCAAGAGGAGCCCTACACTCAGTATACCCTTGACATGTTTTCGAGGAGCGCGGGGAAAGATCACGCTGAAATTAAGCAGTTCGCAAAGTGGCGCGAGCTCGTGACGGGCGCCAACAAGTACACCTTTGAAGTTCCTCATCTCGGCGCTCAGACGCCTGAGATTTCCGTCCGGCGGGAGAGCGGCGACGAGTACGATCTCGTCAGTTTTGCCAGTTACAACTATCTCGGCTACTCCTATCATCCCGAAGTGATTCAGGGCGCAAAGGATGCTCTCGATCACTACGGCCTCGGCGCAACCGGCTCCCCGCTTTTGAACGGGACGTTTCAGATTCACAAAGAGCTGGAGGACGGAATCAGCGATTTCTTTGGACAGGAAGATTATGGTGTTTCGCTCTTCTCCTCTGGCTATGGAGCCAACCTCGGCGCCATCTCCGCATTCATCCACAAAGGGGATCATGTGGTCCTGGACCGCTCGTCCCACGCATCTCTCATTGACGGCGCCGTACTGTCGCAGGGGAAGATTTCGCTCTTCCGCCACAACGACGCCGAGTTTCTGGAGAAGGTGCTGAAGAGGATCGATTACGAGAATTCGCGGATTCTCGTCTGCTGCGAGGGCGTTTACAGCACCGACGGCGATTACGGCACGCTTCGTGACATTATAGATGTATCCAAGAAATACGGCGCTGCCGTGCTTGTGGACGAGGCCCATTCCCTTCTCGTGGCGGGAGAGAACGGCCGGGGCGTCTGCGAAGAGCAGGATGTGCTGTCGGAGGCGGACATGATTATCGCCACGTTCAGCAAATCTTTTGGCGGCGTGGGCGGTTGCCTCTATGCGAAGAAAAAGGTGACAAACTACATCAACTATTACGCCCGTTCCCGGATGTTTTCCTGTGCTCTCGATCCCGGCGTTACCGGCGGACTGATCAAGGCGGTGGAACTGGCAGGGAGCGCCGACGGTGATGATCGGCGGAAGCGCATCAGCGAAAACGCCGACTATCTCAGATCGAAGCTCGCCGGCCGCGTCGATATCGGCACATCGTCCAGCTGGATCATCCCTGTTATTTACGGCGACGAGCGCCTCACACTCCCTCTCAGCGACTACCTTCAGAAGAACGGCATCGACATATCGCTCATGACTTTCCCCGCAGTGCCGAAAAACAAATCGCGTATTCGCGCCTTTGTTACATCGGAGCATACGCATGAACAGCTTGATGTCGGCGCTGAGGCGATACTGAAGGCGGCCGAGGAATACAACTTTCTGACGGAATAGATTATGAAGCACACACCGAGCGATGACCTGATTGTCTGGCAATTCGATTTTGCCCTAACCACTTTTTTTGAAGTGGAGACGGACCAGTTTCACCACCACATCCCCTCTCGGCTCAGTCCCATGGAGGTGTCGCCGGGGATCGGTCTTGTGAACATTACCGCCTTCAACTTTCCTGCCGGTGGAATGGACGGCGAGCTGCCGGAATTCCAGGAATTGATTTTCAGCGTCATCGTCTCACCGGACCTTTCGCGAGGGGTCCCCAAGTTCGCCATGTATGTACTGTCCCTCGGGAGCACCTGCCAGGAGCATCTCGATCACAGCGCCGATTTCTACAAACTTCCCATCCACGGCCTGCTGACCGACACCAAGATCAACAGAGAGGCGATTGCCATCGACTATTCCGACGCGGACGGACAGATCGTCGCCATGAACAACTGCTCGCCCCAGACCAATTTCCGGGATGAAGAGCGTTACTTCCAGGCGTTCACATCAGACGGCGACGACCTCACCATCGCTGATTGCTATATCGAGGCGCCGCTGTTTGAGCATCAGTTGACCGACAATGCTGGGACACTGAACCTCCACCCCTTTTTGAAGAATATCGATTTCGATCTTGGGGACCCCCTCCCTTACCTCCAGATGATCGGGCGGCCCGGCGATATAGGGAAGCAGTTCTACTACCGGCCGAGTAAATTCTAAGAGCAACTCCTTCGACCTGACAGGATCACCGACGAGGCCGTCGATAGGCGACCTGTCAGATCAATCCAATCAAGAACCGAAAGTTCGCCTCACCTGAACTGATTTCCTGAAATAGTTCGTCCAGACGACCGTCCATTCAACGGCAATGGCGACGATGGGCAGGAGCGTTAGCACGAGACCGAGGGCTTCGTCTCCAGTCATGTTTTCACTCCCCGGTTCGATAAAAATGCTGATGGAACGGAGCGTGATCAAGACGGCAACAGACCGCCACATGAGGATGTTCCATCGCGGGGCTGAGGGGGACTTCCGTACTATAAGCAACAGCGGGGCGGCGAAACCGGTGAAGAGGACAACCATGAGACTAAACGGATATTCGAAGAACCACCCCGACAGCCCCATCGCGTACATGATCAACAGCGGGATTGATCCGATCATGTAGACCAGGAGCCAACCGCCAATCCCTGCTACTCTCTTTTCATCCATCAATTGAACCAGACCCCCATCCCCTGATTCCGCAACTGTTCACCCACCATTTTTTCAATCTCCTCGGCGTCGTTTCTTGTTGGGATTGGATTGTACTTTTCATAAAACTCCGGTCTCAATCTAAGTCCGAACTTGCGAGCGTATCGGTTCGATTTGTACCCTTCCTTGTGCTGTTCGAACCTCAACTCGGGCTTCCTCGACGATTGGCCGACATAGAGGCATTCTTTCCCTTCAATGTAGTGCGGATTCTTGTCTTTGAATTTCTTGAACTTGGCCACTTCCGAATCTAACTCAATAACGTACAGATAATACCTTTTCACGCAAAAAGTTAGGTGACGTGTCGTGAATAGAAAAGTCTTGAGAGAGGATCCATGTCATTCTGTCGGACAACTACCCCTGGTTGTCCATCACTAAAGGACAAAAAATCGAAAAGGAAGGATGCATGTCGGTAACGAGAACCTGTTCTTTTGTCTTGACACAAAAGAACCAAAAAATCACGGCTGCATGAATATTCGCTAAGACTTCAGTCGATTTTCCTGAGAGAAACGAACTCGCCCCGCACAGGCGGGACTTCAAACAACGTTTCTCTCTTAACGCCTGCCATCCACTCACGGGGTGGGGCAGGCTGGCAAAATCGACCTCGTTTCTTAACACAAATATTCATCAGGCCGATGAAGAGGTTTCGGCAGCGACGATTCTCCACAGGATCCTTCGGATTTTCGTCCTTTTCTTCGAAAGAAAAGGACAGATAAGAGATTCTTTCCAATTCACCTGTCATTTTGAGGGAGGCCCGGTTTCATCGGGACGACTCGCAATGAAAGGATGCTCGGACAGCCATCCCTGGTTATCCATCATTAAACTCCTGAAGAACGACAGGCAGGGATGCTTGTCGGACTAGCTGTTATTCTGCTGTAATCTTATCAATCCCAGTAATTGTGAACTTCGTCTCCGTACCCTCGATTTCAAGCGTAAAATGTTCACCGATCTTCTTCCCAACCATGGCTTTGCCAAAACCTGAATGGTAGGTTACAATCATGGGAAAAAGATCCAGCTCGAACTCGATGGGACCTAAGAAGTAATAGTCTTCGTCCTCGTCTTTCCCCTCTTCGCGGATTGAAACCTTAGTGCCAAATCCTACATGTTCAGTTTGAATTTCGCTATTCTCGATGAGCCGGAACGGCGCATGAGACTGCATCAACTGTTTCTTATATACGATTAGACTCTGCTCCTCTCTGGCAGCGTGATATTCAGCATTTTCCTT
>LUOC01000209.1 GCA_001626655.1 Fidelibacterota bacterium REDSEA-S14_B6
CCTCTGGATGTATCGACTGGAAGCACTACTCTTTCCCGCTGGAGTCCATGAGCGGCAACTGGGTGATCGGCATGGCCAAACAGGAGTGGAACGGCCGGCGGACGATCTGGGCTGTCACCCGGGCCGCCGATCAGGCCGAGGAGGAGAGCGGCGTCAGCTACAGCCACGACGACGGCGAAACGTGGCACACAGCATCCCTTCTCCGGGGCGAGTACGGCTACAACATATTTGCGATGGACAGCCTTGTCTACGTCGCCACGCGTAACGGCCTCTGGCGGACGACCGACGGCCACGGCTTCGCCAACTACCGTCCCGCTGTGGATAAAGCCCGGAGCGATCAGGTGATCGATGATGACGTCTATGCGGTGGTTCACGATCGGCGAGCCTATTACGGCGATGCTCTCTGGATCGGTACCGCCGACGGAATGGCCAGGTCCCGTCTCCCCAGCTCCAACAGCGCCGTCTGGCGAATCTATCGGTCTATTCAGTCAAACCCATTCTCTCCAACAGTCCACAACCGAATGGACGGCGACGGTCACGTCCGGTTCTACTACAGCGCAAAGAAGTCGAGCCTCATTCGGTTGACCATTCTCAGCTTTGCCATGGAGACGGTCCGTACCATCGATTTCACCCGGGGCGAGGGTCAGGGGACCCTCAAATGGGACGGCCGGGACGACGACGGATTCCTTGTCGCAAACGGCACTTACTTCTGCAATCTCTTTTACGATGACGCCTCTCACTGGGTAAAACTGGTGGTCGTGAAATGAAGGTACGTCGCGCACCCCTTCTCGCTCTGGTAATGGTGTCCGGATTGCTCCGGGCCGAAGGGATTGCCGGATACGCCGGAAGCTTTCTCCGGTTCGGCACCACCGCCTATTCCATGGGGATGGGGGGCGGGTTTACCGCGGCGCTGGATCACGGCTTCCCCGGTTACCACAACCCTGCCGCCGTCGCTTTTCTGGAGAAGCGGAACGGCACCGTCCTTCACCACTTCCTCCCGCTGGACCGGTATCTGGTGTCGGCATCCTTCTCCGCCAAGCTGCCCCCCACCGCGGGAATCGGCATCGGTATCGTCAACGCCGGCGTGGACAAGATTGACGGCAGAGATGCATCGGCCCACAAGACGGGCACATTCTCCACGGAAGAGTACGCCGTCTACGTCAGCTTTGCCAACCGGCTGATGCCCAAGCTCAGCCTCGGCGTCAATGTGAAGATGTTCTATCAGCTTCTCCCCATGGGCGGCGGCATCAGCACGAAGGGGACCGGCGTCGACGCCGGGCTCATCTACCGGCAGACAAAAAACTTTGAGTTCGGATTCGTCATTCAGGACTGGAACGCATCTTACGCCTGGAACACCGGCGACATCTTTGAAGAAAAAGGGAGCACCTACGAGGACAGGTTTCCCATGCAGGTCCGTGCCGGTTTTGTCTACCGCCCCGGCATGCTCGACCTCATCGGCGACTACACCTACTTTCAGGTGGGAGATCACGTCTCCGCCCATCGCGTCCGCATCGGCGGCGAGTATATGCCCATGAGACGTATCAGCGTCCGTGCCGGAATGAACAACTTTTCTCCGACTGTGGGAATGGGCCTGAACTATACGATGCTGAAGCCCGACGACGCCCAGCTCGACTACGCCCTCATCCTCGGCCGCCGCGGCGAAGGGCTGACGCACGTTTTTACGTACGTCCTCAATTTCTGATGAAACCCCTCTCCATTCGATTGGGCGCTGCGGCTCTCGTCGTCTTCACGTCGCCCCTCTCCGGCATAGGGACCACCTTTCTCAATGTGCCGTTCACGCCGAGGCAGATGGCCCTCGGCAACGCTGCCTTCATGGGCGACCCTTCCCTGTTCCGGCTCAATCCCGCTCTCTGTAGTGGCGGTGCAGCCGATGTTCGGCGGAACGGCCGCCGTCGGCCTCCGCTCACTCTCCATCAGCGGACTTGAATTGCGGACCGTCCGTCCCACGGACGAACCGGTGGCAAACTTCATCTCATCGGGGACAGCCGTGGAAGCGGGGTGGGGGAGACAGAGCGGCACTCTCCAGTGGGGCGGCACCGTTCGATGGCTCCGGATGGAATCGTTCGTCTACACCAGTTCGGGCCTCGCCTTTGATGCAGGCGTCGCCGCTTCTCTCTTGGAGGGACGACTGTCTTTCGGCGCGGCCCTCCGGAATTCGGGGAGTATGAACACCTTCAAGGATGCTTCCCCTGCACTGCCGACCACATTTTCAGCCGGCGTCGTTTACCGCCCTCCTGATATTGCCCCCTCCATTGGCATTCTCACTTCCGCCAGCGCTGATTTTTCCGACCGCCACGGAACGGTTGTACGGCTCGGCGCCGAGACTGCTGTTGGGGATGTTGTCGTTACATCGGGGACTATCGTCTCAAAAGAGGTGACTGCTTTTTCAGGCGGTGCGGCGGTGAAAACGAGGCTCCTGACCATCAGCTACGCTTTCCAACTGGCGTCCCACAATCTCGGGATGCCCCACCTGGTTCAGATTCAGATTACGCTTCCGTAACGGAGAATCTCACCTTCATATTCAATTAGGAATCTGGAATTAGGA
>LUOC01000021.1 GCA_001626655.1 Fidelibacterota bacterium REDSEA-S14_B6
GTATAGGGGGAGGCTGAACGATGGCACGATACACCGGACCAAGAGCTAAGATCGCCAGAAAATTCGGCGAAAACATTTTTGGCAATCCGAAGATTACCAAGATCCTTGAACGGAAGAATTATCTTCCCGGTCAGCACGGCCAGAGCCGCCGCCGCCGGCCCTCCAACTACGGTCTTCAGTTGAGGGAGAAACAGAAGATTAAACATACGTACGGCCTGATGGAACGTCAGTTCAGAAAGTTCTTCCGCGACGCTGACAAGATGAGCGGTGAAACGGGACTGAAACTGCTCGAACTTCTTGAGCGCCGGCTGGATAATGTGGTGTACCGCCTCGGGTTTGCTCCCACGCGTGCCGCGGCCCGTCAGTTGGTGACACACAAACATTTTATGGTGAACGATCGGTCCGTCAACATTCCATCGTATCTGGTGAAGGAAAACGATCTAGTCAGCGTTCGGCAAAAGAGCAGGAAACTGGCGGTCGTCCACGATTCTGTGAAGCAGGTGAGAGGTGATCTCGATTCATCCTGGCTTTCGCTGGACAAAGCATCGCTCTCCGGTACGGTGACGAAACTGCCGGAAAAAGAAGATTTTGACCCGACCATCAAGGTACAGATGGTCGTTGAGCTTTATTCAAAGTAGTTTGAGAAAGGACAGTTAACATGCCATCCAACAAAGGTGAACTGAAATTCCAGATTGAGAAAAAGTCGCGGTCCGATTCCTTCGGCCTGTTCACTCTCGAGCCTCTCGAGAGAGGGGTAGGGATCACAGTCGGGAACGCCATGCGCCGCGTACTGATGACCTGCATTCCCGGCGCCGCCATCAATTCGGTGAAGATTGACGGCGTCCTTCACGAGTATGCAACGCTCGAAGGCGTTAAGGAAGATGTCTCGGACATTATCCAGAATCTGAAGCTGATCCGCTTTACACTCATTGACCCAAAACCGGATAGAATTCAGATCAGTTTCAGCGGCAAGGGAAAATTCACCGCCAAGGATATCGATGTGGCGTCTCAGCAGTACAAGGTGATGAACCCCGAACTTGTTATCGCCACCATGAACGAGAGCGCCAACTTCACCATCGAAATGCAGCTGACGGTGGGGAAAGGGTATGTGGATGCAGACAGCCATCAGCGGATCGATTTGCCCATTGGGACGATTTACATCGATTCGATCTTCAATCCCGTTACACGGGTGACATACGATGTAGAGCCCGTCTCTTCAGCGAAGGACAGTCTCGAGCGCCTCTCTCTGAACGTGTTCACCGATGGAACCATCACACCTGAAAACTCCGTCAGTTTCGCCGCGCGGAATCTGACGGGTTATTTCGATATGTTCAAGATCTCTGACGAGGAGCCGATCCTCGAGGTGGTTGAAGAAATTGATGAAGAGGCGCTGAGGATCAGGGAGGTGCTTCAGCGATCCATTGATGAGATGGAACTTTCGGTGCGCAGTCACAACTGTCTGAAGGCGGCGGGCATCGATAGCATTATGGACCTTGTTTCCAAGGAAGAGAGCCAGATGCTGAAGTACAAGAACTTCGGCCGGAAGTCTCTCTCCGAGTTGATCGTGAAGCTGGACGAGATGCAGCTCTCATTCGGCATGGATGTTGATAAGTATCTGATCGAACCGGAAGTGTAAGGCGCAGATGAGGCATCAGAAACGAATAAGGAAACTGGGACGTAACGCCAGCCATCGGCGGGCGACACTTGCGAACCTCGCCTCGTCGCTCATCGAGCACAAACGCATCAAGACGACTCACGCCAAGGCGAAAGCGGCGCAACAGTATGTGGAGCCCCTCATCACGAAAGCTCGCCGCGGCACACTTCACGACAGGCGGAATGTTCTGAAGTCGATCCCTCGCCCCGATATTGTTAAGATTCTTTTCGATGAAATCGGTCCCCGTTTCGCCGAACGCCCCGGCGGCTACACGCGCGTCACCAAGCTCGGCTTCAGGGATAATGACTGCGCCTCAGTCTCCATGCTGGAGTTTGTCGATTCAGCCGGTATTGTCCCTGCATCAGACGAGGAGGGAAAGAAGGCGAAATCGACCGATAAGTAGGAGCCGCAGCACTACAATGGTGAGATGCGAGAAGGCAGCTGTTTTGGCTGCCTTTTTTATTTTCAGTCTGAATTTTCTAGGCGGACAGACATCGGCAGCGAAACTCGAGTTTCGAGCGCTGTGGATCGTCCGTCACTCCATGGTTTCGAAAGGGGAGATTGACAAAGCTCTCCAGTTCGCCAAACAACACAGTTTCAATCATGTTTTTGTGCAGGTGCGAGGGCGGGCCGACGCTCTGTACAACAGCCAGATTGTTGTCAGATCACCGCTCATCGCTGATTCAAAGTTTGATCCCCTCGAATATGCCGTGCAGAAAGGTCACGAACTTGGACTGGACGTCCACGCATGGATCAATGTTCTGCTGGCATGGTCGGCGAACAGGACGCCGGAGGACCGTGATCATCTGCTCATCGCTTTTCCGGAGTGGACTGACAGGAGTCTTCTGGGGAGCACCACAGCCACAGGCGACTTGATGGAGCGTGAGGACAACGGCGTTCAAAAATATCTTTCGCCGTCCCATCCGGGAGTCCGAAATCACCTGAGCAGAATGGTGGACGAACTGCTCTCTCTCTACGATCTCGACGGAATCCATCTTGACTACATCCGTTACAGCGATTCAGATTTCGGCTATAACATGTCAGCGCGGATCGGCTTTGAGCAGTTGCACGGAATCGATCCGCTGAGGCTTGTGAACCAGAACGGGAACGGCCATGCTGATCTTTCCGAAAAGGAGCGGAAGAGACTCCTCGCGGCGTGGGGAGATTTCAGGAGAGACGCCGTCACCGATCTTGTCCGATCGATCAACGAATTGATCTTGAAGAAACGACCCCAATCTGTTCTCACCGCCGCTGTAAAGCCAAATCCCGGAGATGCCCGGAGCCGCTATTACCAGGCGTGGGATGAATGGCTGAGGGAGGGGTTGATTGATTACGCCGTCCCGATGAATTATGCTATTGAGCTGAAAGACTTTGTTCGGGAGATTGAGAGCATCCACAGCGCCGTGTCTCAGAAATACTGGCCGGGGATCGTCATGGGCGTCGCCGCTTACAACCAAGG
>LUOC01000210.1 GCA_001626655.1 Fidelibacterota bacterium REDSEA-S14_B6
CGTCCAGCCCACAAGCTGAACGGTACGGCCTCTTTTCGGCGAGACAGGTTTTCGCTCTCCGTGACGGGGCGGTACATATCCCGCCAGAGGTATGAGGATTTCCTCTCCCACGACTTCACGTTCCTTGGCGACAGAGTAGTTTTCCCCACCAAGTGGTTAGCTTCACGATTTTTGGCTGAGGCAACTGTCTCCTACAGATTTAGTTCACTGGATGTTTCTCTGAAAGTTGAGAACCTCCTGAACACCGATTATCAATTGATCCAGAACTACCCCATGCCGGGCAGGAGATGGCTGTTGACATTTTCCACTAACATAGAGACAAAAGGAGAATAACATGATAGGTTATAACCTGAGAAGAGGAACCCTTCTCACCTGCATCGCATTTGCCGTAGTTTTTTCAGCGTGCGAAAAATCGCCGGCGGAGTCTGTCCCAGAAGCGGGCGAGATCTCCGGCACAATCACTTTTACCGGTGATGCGCCGTCCGCAGGTTCGATATTCATCTCAATTCAGACCGACTGGCCGCCGAGAGGGGCTCCTTACGCCAGCGGCTCATCATTTAATTACGAGTTTAATGAAGTAGCTTTTGGCACATACGGCGCCATTTCTATTTCATGGGAAGATCCCAATGATCCAAATCCTGCCACGAAAGATCATGTTTTAGGAGCTTACGGTGGTTCTGCTCAAAGTGGTTTCATGGATGCGACATCCGTAACTCTTACCGAGGAAAATCATGAACTTAAAAACGCCGATTTTTCCGCTGACTTTAAGTTGGCAGGACCTTCTTAACTGAGATATCCAGTTACAGTAAGCTATATCAACAGTTCACAGTGTGAAGGTTCACTGGTTTGATCTAAATTTGTTGTCCCAAAACCAAGGAGAACTACTGTGGCTTCAAAGAAATTAATCTCAAAACTGAATGATCAGATTGGTCTGGAACAGGCCGCTTCACAGGTTTATCTCGGCATGGCCATATGGTGCGAAGGCAAATCATTGGGTGGAGCTGCCGCTTTCTTCTATGCCCAATCCGATGAGGAGCGGAGTCATATGATGAAGGTTCTGAAGTATGTGAACGGCTCCGGAGGCACCGCCGCTGTCGGGAGTTCTGACGCTCCTTCAGTGAAGTTCGCGTCTCTTAAGGCAGCCGTGAAGAGTGGTCTTGAAAGTGAGAAAAAGGTGACTGCCTCTGTTCAGAGAATCACCACACTGGCCCTGGCGGAGAAAGATTATGAGTCGTTCAATTTTCTCCAGTGGTTTGTGGACGAGCAGGCGGAGGAAGAGCAGAAATTTCAGTCCATACTGGACAAGTTTGAGCTCCTCGGCGAGGGCGGAAGGGCCCTCTATTCCATCGATAAACTGATGGGCCGAATGGCTGCGGAAGAGTAAGACTTACCTGATCTTCCCCAACTGCCGGTATTTCTCCTTGTACTTGGAGTAGAGGCTCTTGTGGCGGTCGCCCATGTCGATCGTCTTCCCCTGGATGTAAACCTGCTCCACCTGTGTGGTTATCTCCAGCGGATCGCCGTCAGTGATCATCAGTGTGGCATCTTTCCCTTTTTCGAGAGATCCGACTCTGTCGGCAATGCCGAGGATTTCTGCCGCGTACAGTGTAACTGACTTCAGCGCTTCCTCTTTAGGAAGGCCGTAGGAGGCAGCTTTCGATGCTTCATATGGTGTGTTCCGGTGGTTGGAAGCGCCTCCGGTCCCCATGGAGATGCTGAATTTGACGCCCGCCTCATGGAGCTTTAAGGGCACTGTGAACGGCGTATCGAAATCTTCCCACCGCCTGCGTGGGAGCGAATTGACCCCTTCGTAGATTACGGGAATCTCATACTTCTTCAGCAGGTCGGCGACGCGCCATGCATCGTAACCGCCAACGATCACCATCTCCACCTTCTGGCGGTTGGACCATTCCACAGCGCTCTCAATCTGCCGCACCTCACTGGCGTGCATGAACACTGGAACCTCCCGGCGAAGAACAGGCAGCATCGCCTCCCACCGAAGGTCAGTCTCAACTGTGATTCTCCCTGATTGTTCAGCTGCTTCTTTCGCCGTCAGATAGCGGCGCGCTTCTTCGAATGCTGCGTCCAGTTTTTTCAGCGATTCTTCTCGCCGCTTGGCCGCCTCTTCTTCCGTCATGCGGAAGTACCGGGAGCGAACTGCACCCATGTTCGGCCAGTTGATGTGGAGACCGGCGGGCGCTTTCAGTGTTGCGTTCTCCCACGTCCAGCCGTCCAACATCATCACCGCTGATGTTCCCGAAATGAGACCACCGGTGGGACAGGAGTGGGCCAGAACGACGCCATTGGATCGAGTGACGGGGATGATCTCTGAATCGGGGTGGTAGGCGACTTCAGCACGAACATTGGGATTAACATCGCCCCGTTCGGAAAAGTCCCGCGTCACGGCCACGGCGCCGATCTCCGTCAGCCCCATCACGCTGGCGGCGGCGATCATCCCGGGATAGACGTGCTTCCCGTTCAGATCGATGGTCTCGGTGTTGTCGGGGAGATTTGTAATCCTTCTCCCAACGGCAGTGATAACCCCGTTCTCAAACAGGATGGCGCCTCGCCGAATCTCATCACTGGAGACGGGATGAATGGTGGCGTTGGTCAGAAGAATGGGATGCGTCTGAGGCGGCGCCGGGACCTGATCGGATGCTGACACTGAAGACAAGAGTGATATTAGCAGTAAACCGATTGTTGCTCTCATTTGAGTTCTCCTTCCGTACAGCTGAAGGTTTCGACCTCCCTCGGCCCTCTTCTCATCCGTTTTCGCCTTCCGGACCGTTCCTCCATTCCATTCTCGCCCCCGCTGAGAATCTTCTGAATGAGGCTGTTCCGCTCCACTTCAACCTTTGCCCTCATTTCTCTGTCCCGGGTGAGGTCGAAGTACTTTTTCCCGTCCACCCACGTCTGCTCACAGGCCGTGTACATGGAGAGCGGGTCGCCGTTCCATATCGCAAAGTCGGCATCTTTTCCCGGCTCCAGGGAACCGACTCTGTCATCGATCCCCAACTGAATGGCGGGATTGATCGTCACAAATCTGAAAGCGTCCTCTTTCGGCATGGGGCCGTACTTGGCCGCCTTGGCCGCTTCCGTGTTCAAGCGTCTCGCAAGCTCACCGCTGTCAGAATTGTAAGAGACGACAACACCGGCCTTCTCCATGAGGGGACCGTTGTAGGGGATAGCGTCTATCACTTCAAACTTGTAGGCCCACCAATCGGAGAACGTGGAGGCGCCCGCGCCTATTTCGGCCATCGCTTCGGCGACTTTGTACCCTTCCAGCACATGCTGAAATGTGCCGATCTTGAAGTCGAAGTCTTGGGCGACGCGAGCGAGCATAAGAATTTCGTCCTGTCGGTACGAGTGGCTGTGAACCAGCCGATCTTTGTTCAGGATTTCCACCAGTGCGTCAAGCTCAAGGTCTCTCCGAACTGGAATGAACTTTCCGCCCTTTCCACCGTCCCGAGAGCTCTGTCTGGCTTCGTATTCCTGAGCGGCGGTGAAGGCGTCGCGGATCACCTGCTCCACACCCATCCGTGTTTCGGGGTAGCGTCCCCAGTTTCTTTCGCGCTTCACATTTTCACCGAGGGCAAACTTGATTCCCTTGGGGGCTCCCTCGAATAGGAGGTCGTCCGGCGGCGATCCCCACCTCAATTTGATCACCGCATTCTGACCGCCGATGGGGTTAGCGGAACCGTGGAGTACATTGGCAGTGGTGAGTCCCCCGGCTAATTGGCGGTAGAGATTAATATCGTCGCTGTTGAGAACGTCCTGAATGCGAACTTCAGCTGTCACCGACTGAGCCCCCTCGTTAATGG
>LUOC01000211.1 GCA_001626655.1 Fidelibacterota bacterium REDSEA-S14_B6
TTGGATTTAAACTTCTGTCCACCACCAAGATTAACAGGAGCAACGGAAGATAGAGAATAGAGCCCATAAACAGCCGCCGGGCCCTGCTCTGGTTCCACCCCCTCGCCGTATCCACTGACAGAGTCAAGAATGTACCCCCTAACAGAAGTGATCCCCAAAGAAACAGTTGCCCTGAAACGCCACTCACGTGCAGCAGCGTCGTGCAAATTAAGAGGCAAACGCTGAACGTGATGCAGTAAGCGGAAGTTTTGAGCATGGTCGATTCCACCACAGGAAGCATCTGGAATCCGGCCCTTGCATAGTCCTTTCTGTATAGCCAGGCGATGGCATAGAAATGCGGAATCTGCCACAGGAAGAGAACGCCAAAGAGCAGCCAGCCGCCCAGTTCAAGATTACCGCTGGCGGCGAGCCATCCGCCAAGAGGTGGCAGAGCCCCCGGCACGGCGCCGATGATCGTGTTCCAGGTTGTCTTCATCTTCAGCGGCGTGTAGACACTGAGGTAGAGAAACAGTGTCAGGAATGCCACCACCGCCACCTCAACAGCCACCGTTGTCAGCAGATAGATGACGCCCGCCGCCGCAAGTGCGATACCGAACCTCCGAGCGGTTATCGGTTTGACTCGGCCCGACGGGATGGGCCGCGTTCGAGTCCTTTTCATCATTCCGTCGGCGTCGCGCTCGATATACTGGTTCAGCGCCCCCACGCCGGCCGCCACGAGGACTGTCCCCAGGAGTGTATGGATGAGCGGCCACGGTTCGGAGAGGATTGGCTGGCCCGCTTCCACGGCGCCGAGATAAAATCCAATTGCTGTCGCCACCAGGACCAGCCAGATAATCCTCGGTTTCGTCAGTTCCCAGAACGCTGAAACGGCGCCTCTCCACCCTTCTGTCGTCGGAAGCTGATCCGGATCTCGTTGAAACAGAAACCACAGTTGCCCCCTCGGGACGAACATTCGCACTGAACGGAGAGAGAGGAAAAACGACGCACCGAGAAGTAGCGCCCCTGTCCAGACGTGAAACGTGGTGATGATAGGCGCCTTGGCGCTCCAGATGACAAATCCGGCGAGGAAGATCTGAGTCATCAGCAAGAGATCGATGAAGAGGACCGGGAGGAATATCCTGTCTTCAGTCCGATGATGCTTGAATGCTTGCAGCGTAACGACGGTGGCGGCCCCAAGTACAAGGACCGCACCAAACCTGTGAAGCATATGAATGAAAATATGGCTGAGCGTCACCGGCTCCAAGTCGAGATCAAAGCGGGCCCAATTCATGGTGGAAAGGAGTCTATCATTGAGGGCGGGAAAGACCGCTCCGTTGACCAATGGAAAATCCACCACTGCGAGGCCCGAGCCGGTGTGGCGCATCAAAGCGCCGAGTATGAGCTGGAGGTAGATGGTGCCCGTCAGGATCACCGTCCATCTGGCGAACGATTTGCCGGTTGCATCGTCCACCGTTTCCAAGCGGCCCCACTCCTTTGAGAGAAAAAAGGCGAGGGCGACGGTGATACAGAAAAATGTCTGAGCCAGAACTGCATGTGTCATGGAGATGGCAGTGGGGAGAAGAAAGAGGACCGTCAGACCCCCCAGCAGTCCCTGAGCGATGACCGCTGCTAGGGCGGTCCAGCCGAGGCTCTTCACCCATCGTCGCCGCTCTGAACGCCAGAGCCAGACAGCAAGCACAACTGTCAGGAACCCTACAAAGGAGGCGACGAGACGGTGAAGATGTTCATAAAAGATCCCCCCCACCCATTTCGAGAACGGGAAGGTGAACATGAATTCACCGTAAGTGTTGGGCCAGTCTGGAACCGCCAGCCCCGAGCCTGTGCTCGTCACCAATCCGCCGGCGAAGATGAGTCCCAACGTAGACAAGGCGGTGAACTTGGAGAACCGCCTTAACCATTTTTGTGAATTACTGTGAGAAGAAAAAGAAGAAACCACCGCTGCAGAGGTGGAAAGTTAAGTGAGGCCTACCAATCCTCCCACTCCTCGTCTTCATCGCCGGCAACCTCCTGCTCTGCTTGAGCGTCCTCGGCTTGGGAGAGGGCTTGAAGAGTCAGCTCCTCGGCTTTGGAAGCATCATCAGCCTTGAGTGCATCGAGTGCTTTTTTTAACGACTCTTCGGCCTCATAAGTGTAATCGTAGTCGTCCACTTCCTGAATGATGGCCAGAGTCTTCATGTAAGCCGCGTACCCTTCCTGAGTGTGAACATGGACATACCCTTTCATCTCATAATGGCTGTTGCCGCAAAGCTGGGCGCAGGCGATCTCCCATGAGCCAGTTTTGGTGGGCGTGAACCATGTGGGAATCCGTATTCCGGGAATGGCGTCCTGCTTTACCCGCATGACGGGGATGGCAAAACTGTGGATCACATCTCTGGTTGTAAGATCAATAATGATGTCTCTGTCCACAGGAAGGTGAAGATGCCCCTGTGTGGGAATAATATCGTCTTGAGCTGCTACGTCTGTCTCATCGAGCCCGATAAAATTCAGCGCCAGATCGTTGATTTCACCGGGATCCGTCCGGCCGAAAACGCCATCTTCTCCGGAATAGTGAATGTTCCATTTGAACTGCTGAGCGATTACACGTATCACTTCCGCATCCGCTCTGTCGGGGATGTTTTCGACGCGGTTCGCCCAGACCGGGAATGAGAAAGCTACCAGCAGGACGATCTCAAGAACAGCCACCGCAGCCTCCGAGTAGGTCGAATAGTGGTTGGTCACTCCCACGGGATCGGCCTTCGGACTCTTCTTCTGACGAAAGCGGATCAGCGTGTAAATGAAGAAGGCGCCCCATCCCACATAGAGCACCAGCATCAAAATGTGGACCCACGACATAACACTGTCGATGGCCGCCGATTGCGCAGAGTAACCTTCCGTGAATCCAGACTTTCTGAGCAATTCAAGCATTAATGCGCTCTCCCATTTCCGTTCGGTGAATCGTACAGATCCATGATTTGGTTAATTCGTTTGCCCCGGCGGCTCATGTAGATGAAAAAAGAGACCACACCGCCGAGAACTGTTCCCGTCACACCGATAAGCATGACGATAGCGAGATCGAGGCCTTGAGCGATGGACTGCTCCGACGGTACACCGAAACAGACAGAACAGGCTTTCGAAACCTGCGGAAGGAGGAAGACAAAAAGTGCCGTGCCGAAGGACAAAATCTTCTTCATAGATAACTCACGTCCCGAAACTTCCTGAGGAACTTGACTCCGTACACGATCAACGCCACGCCCGATAGAAACGAGAGCAGTCCATAAAGGGTGAACGAGCCGCTCCCTTCTGTAAACGTCCAGACGCCAAAGCCAAAAGCCATCAGTGTGGAGACACTAATGAACGCCAGATGAAACGCTTTCAGGGACAATTTCTACTCCTACTTGGTCACCGATTGTACCAAAGGTGATGAAAAAGAGGGACAATAAGAATACGAG
>LUOC01000212.1 GCA_001626655.1 Fidelibacterota bacterium REDSEA-S14_B6
ACGGAGAGGTTGTCACCATCGATGGGGGAGAGTGGCTGAGAGGCGCGGGGCAGTTCAATGACCTTGAGTCGATCCCGAACTTGGCGTGGAAGGCGATGGATGCCATGAGAAAAAGGAAAAAGAGATAGATGATGAACATGAAGAGATTCCCACTGCTGTGGTTGAGCAGTCTCCTCCTGATCTCCTCATGTGCGCGAGAAACAGCGGACACCGTCTATATCAACGGATCGATCTGGACGGGGATCGACGTCGCCCCGCGAGCTGAGGCGATGGCGGTGAAGGGGGAAGCGCTCATGGCCGTCGGATCAAACGACGAAGTGAATGCTCTCAAAGGGCCGACCTCGTCGGTGATTGATCTCGAAGGGAAGTTCGTCGTCCCCGGCATGATGGACTCCCATACCCACTTCATGGAGGGCGGTTTCCAACTGCTCCGGCTCAATTTCAGAGAGGTCGATTCGCCGGAAGATTTCATTTTCAAGATAGACAGCGCCGCTCAAACAATGGAGAAGGGAGAGTGGATTCTCGGAGGAAACTGGGATCATGAAAAGTGGGGAGGAGAGCTCCCTCACGCCGATTGGGTTGAGGATGTGTCAAAAGATAACCCCGTCTATATCCACAGAGTGGATCTTCACACGGCGTTCGCCAATTCAAAGGCGATGGAGCTGGCCGGCGTCACGCCGGAGATTTCCGATCCCGAAGGGGGCGTCATTGACCGGGATCATCTGACGGGGAATCCAACGGGAATTCTGAGAGAGTCGGAGGCAAAGGTTCTTGTAGAGCGGGTCATCCCTCTCCCTACGGAGGATGATCGCCGAAAAGCGCTGCAGAAAGCGATGGACTACGCCCTCAGCATGGGGATCACCCAAGTCCACAACATGTGTAACATTAACATGTGTACATGGGAAGATCTACACACCATCAGATCAGTCCACGCGGAGGGGGGCCTGAGGTTGAGGATTTTAGCCGTGCCGTGGTGGACAGACTGGGAGAAAGTGGCCGCACTTATTGAAGAACATGGCAAGGGCGACGACTGGCTTCAGTGGGGCGCGATTAAAGGGCAGATGGACGGTTCCCTCGGTTCCCGAACCGCATGGATGCACAATCCCTATAAGGAAAAAAATGATGTTTGAGGCGGACGCCGCCGGCATCCAGCTCGCAATCCACGCAATCGGGACACGGTCAAACGAGTGGCTCCTCGACCACTTCGTGAAGGTTCGAGAGCAGAACGGGGAGCGGTCCCGACGATACAAATTGGAACACGCTCAGCACCTGCGGCAGTCCGAAATTCCGCGATTTGGGCGGGAAGGGGTAATCGCCTCTGTCCAGCCGTTTCACGTCATTGATGACAGCAGGTGGGCTCACAAACGTATCGAGGAAGATGTACTTGAAGGGACATACGCCTTTCGATCACTCCTTGATGCGGGGACCGTCCTCGCTTTCGGCTCGGACTGGACAGTAGCCCCCATTTCGCCGATCCTCGGCATCTACAGCGCTGTTACACGCCACACCATGGACGGCTCCCAACCCGACGGGTGGTATCCTGAAGAGAGGTTGACTGTTGAAGAATCGCTGAAGGCGTACACCTCCGGCGTCGCCTACGCCGGTTTTCAGGAACATGTCCTCGGCACACTCGAGGCCGGCAAACTGGCGGACTTCGTCGTCCTCTCCCACGATCTGTTTCAGGTTGAGCCACAGGAGATTAAGAATACTGGCGTTGTGAGGACTGTGGTCGGCGGTGAGACTCGGTTCCTCTCGGGCGATCCCGGCGGAAAGAAGCCAATCTGGCATTGAGCTCCACGCCCCTCGCGGAATACCTCTATTCCCCGCATCCTCCGTTTATCCTATTTGGGACGGCCCACCTTTCCGGACTTGTCATTGCCGTAATTCTTGCGGTGGCCCTTCCCCTTTACGCAAAGCGGCGCCTCAGTGGGAATCATCAGGATCTGCTGGGGAGACTGCTCGGATGGACAGTCGCCTCCGCCTATCTCAGCTGGCTCGTTCTGGAGCTGGCGGCTGGAACTTTCGATGCAGCGAAACATCTTCCGTTTCACCTCTGCAGGATCGCCAATCTTCTGCTGCCTCTGGTGATGGTGCGAAAAAGTTTTCGTGCCTACGAAATCCTCTATTTCTGGGGACTGTCGGCCATGTTTCAGTCAAGCTTCACGCCGGACATACAGGCCGGCTTTCCACACTTTCACTTCATTCGGTTCTGGCTCGCCCACAACCTGATGGTGGTTGCTATCGTTTACGCCACAGTCGTTTACGGCATGCGTCCCACCTGGCAAAGTTTGTGGCGTTCTTTCGGCGCCCTGATTATATTCTTCCTCGTGACAATTCCTGTGAACCTCTTATTGGACGCGAACTACTTCTGGATTCTGGGAAAACCGCCGACGGCTTCGATCCTCGATTATTTCGGCCCTTGGCCATGGTATTTGCTGTCCACGGCGGTGTTTGCACTTTTTCATTTCTACATCGTTTATCTCCCGTTTCAACTGAAAGATAAAGGAGCGCGAATTGACTGACGAAAAGGGCAAGGAACAGGAAGAACAGGGGACAGGTTTCGCCAAGCGGACCGATTTCAAATGGCTCGGCATCGGCGTCGCCATATTCATCGGCCTCGTGTTGATGCCGACGCCGCAGTCGATGGTGGATCATGCGGAAACGATGTATCAGCAGATGTCCGCATCGAGTCAGGCTGACACTTCAGTGGAGGAGATTGCCGCCAACATCCAGGTAATCATTGCGCTCCTTTCCATGTGTGTTGTCTTTTTCGCCACCGAGGCGGTGCCGCTTCCGGCGGTTGCCCTCTCCATCGGACTGATTCAGCTCTTTTTCGGTATAACAGAACCGACTCGAATTGTCTCCACCTATGCTCACGACGCCGTCTGGTTCATCGCCGGTTCACTGGCGCTGGGTGCCACGTTCATCAAGTACGGCGTTGACAAACGGATCGGCATGGTGGTAATCAACGCCGCCGGAACGAACATCAGAAGACTCATCATTGGGCTGTTACTCGGCACTTCACTGCCGGCGGCCTTTATCGGAGAACACGCCGTGGCGGGGATGTATCTCCCCATCGCCATTGCGCTCTATACGCTGACGGACAAGGAAGTATCGTGCCCGAGGCTCGGAAAGCTCCTCACCATCACCATAGCGTTCGGCTGTATGATGGGCGGCCCCATGTCACCCACCGGAGGAGCGCGAAACGCGATTATGATAGGCTTCCTCTCCGATGTCGGCGTGGACGTCTCCTTTGTCCAGTGGCTCAGTATGGGCGTCTTCTATACGGTGTTCATGG
>LUOC01000213.1 GCA_001626655.1 Fidelibacterota bacterium REDSEA-S14_B6
GATCAAGGCCGGCGACACCTCCGAGAAGTTCCTGAACCGCTACGCCAAGGCGTGGCACAAGATCGGCGGGAAGAATCACGAGCGGTTCTACTCCATCAAAGAGACCGTCAGCAAACTTACCGATGAAGAGCTCGACTCCATCGCCGGCGCCGTCGCGAAGATCCCGCCTGAGGAGCGGTCTATCGCCAAGGTCTTCCGAAAAGCGGTCTTCAAAAAACCGTCCCTTGTGATGGACGTCATGAAGGTGTTCGCGGGCGTTTGATGGAGCTCGCGGATCTCCTCCGAAGACTAGACCTCCACACCTTTATCGCCTTCGATTTCGAGACTACCGGTCTCGATCCTTCCGTCGATAAGATTACCGAGTTCGCCGCGGTGAAGTTCGTGGATGGGCAGGCGGCCGACTCGTTCCAGACGCTTGTCAATCCGGAACAGCTCATCCCTATCAATGTGGTTCGGAAGACCGGAATTACAGATGAAATGGTCAAAGGCGAACCGAGGGCCGATGAGATTGCCGAAAGCGTTTTCGATTTCGTTCAGGATTTCCCTATCGTCGCCCACAATCTTCCGTTCGACCTCGCCTTCCTCTCTAACCTGAAACAGACCCATCTTGAAGGTGATGTTGAGAACGAGGGCTACGACACCGTTCCGTTGGCTCAGGCGCTGCTCTTTTTTCTCCCGAACCATCAACTTGGAACGATAGCGGAATATCTGGGAATTGCCAGCGACAACACGCATCGGGCCCTGGCCGACACAGAGATTCTCGGCGCACTTTTTCTGGAGTTGATCCGAGAAGCGGCCTCATATCCGCTGACCGTTGTCCAGCGAATTGTCTCTGTTTCTGAGGGAAGGCGCTTCCACAACAGGCCACTATTTGAGAAACTTTCCATAGAGCTCGCCAAGAGCGGCAACGCTAAGGAAGGGTTGATGGAAAGCGAGATTGATAAATCGCTCCCCTCGCCGATCTTCAGTCACGAAGGGGGTAACAGATCACCGGACTTCTCTCCCGAATCTTTCTTCGGAGACGGCGGACCGCTTGAGAAAGTCGTCGGCGAAGGGTACGAAACTCGGGAAAGCCAGATTCGCTACGGCCAACTGGTGAGGGAAACAATGGCCGAAGGCGCTGTCGGACTGCTGGAAGCGGGCACCGGTCTGGGGAAATCTCTGGCGTATCTCTTGGCGTCGCTGGAAAAAGCTCTCTCCAGTGACGGAGAGCCGGTGGTCATTTCCTGTCACACAAGACCGCTCCAAGATCAGCTATTCCAGCAAGAGATCCCCAAACTGGCGGCGGCGCTGGACGTCTCATTTTCGGCGACTGTAATGAAAGGGCGCCAGAATTATGTCTGCAAAACGAGGGTCAATCAGGTGATAACCGACGCGAGGAGTCTGCTCTCCGAACATGAAGTTCAGTCCATGATAGTCATCATCATCTGGCTCCAGTGGACACGTTCGGGAGATTTCGAGGAATGCACCGGTTTTCTGAAACGGCGACCGTTCCGTCTCCGGGGGATGATCCAGAGCGATCCCGGCTACTGCACAGTGCGCCACTGTAAATCAACAGGCGGCTGTTTTCTGGGCCCCCTCCGCTTTGCCACGCAGGATGCCGATATTGTGGTGGTCAATCATTCATTCCTACTCTACGAACTTGAGAACCAGAACGCCCTGCCGTCTCTCCGTACTCTCGTTCTGGACGAAGCACACAACCTTGTCAGGGCCGGATACAATCACTTTCGTGTATCGCTGAGTGAAAGAATGATCTCAGATCAGCTCACACCGCTCACAAGAACTTCCGGCCGTGGCAAAAAGCTCAAGCAGGTGATGGACACGCTGTCGGCGGTCGTCCCTGATTTGGGCAGACAGTTCACAGTCGTTCAGGACGCCGTTACACTATTGCTTTCATCGACAGCTCGCTTTTTTGAGAAGCTGACGAAGGAGGGGAGTAAGCAGTACTCGACACGGTCGCTCTACCGGGAAACGAATCGTGTGCGGGACCTTAGCAGTCATTATGATCACGCCCGCGATGAACTTAAGAGTGTGAGAGAGACTTTCGTCCGTGCCGTCAACGCCATAACGAGACTGGAGTCGATCATCTCTGAAGTGCCTGACGAACTGAGCCAAGATGAAATTGGGGCAACCATCAACCGAATGGGTGAGCAGCTTCAGGGGCTGGCGCTTGCTCTCGAGAGGCTCACCAGTGACCAGAGTGAGGAGTGGGTCTATTGGGAGACAGGCGCATACGTCAGGGACGAGCTCGAATTGACCCTGAGCGCTGTCCCCTTAGACGTTGGGCCGGACCTCCGCAAGACGGTGTTTGAGACAGCGGAATCGGTCGTTGCCACGTCCGCAACGCTGTCCATAGAATCGGAGTTCGGCTATTTCCTCCGACGCTTTGGACTCGATTCGTTTGAGGAGAAGTCCGTCCATTTGAAGACTTTCCCCAGTCCGTTCTTCTACGAAGATCAGTGCAGTTATTATCAGTGGGCCGGCGATACAGCCCCTGGAGATGCCCCGTTCGTTCCAATTATCTGCAAGGCGGTAGACGCCCTTTTCACCAAATATGGAAAACGGATGCTTGTCTTGTTCACAAGCCGCGCAATGCTGAAGGAGTGCTACGACAGGTTGATGATGAGTGAACTGCACTCTCGGGCGCCGATCCTCGCTCAACTTTCGGACGGGTCCCGCCCTGCTCTCATCAAACAGTTCAGAAGGACAGAGAACGGCATCCTGCTCGGCACGAGTTCATTCTGGGAAGGGATTGATCTGCCCGGCGATCTTCTTGAAATCCTGATGATTACCAGAATCCCATTCGATGTGCCAACCGATCCCGTTATTCAAGCGTATAATGAAAAAATGGAGGAGGGGGGGGGAAATCCGTTCATGGATCATTCTGTGCCGGCGGCGGCCATTCGGCTGCGGCAGGGCTTCGGGCGGCTGATCCGGAGCGTTAATGATGAGGGAATCTTCATCAATCTTGATAACAGGGTGACGGCGAAGCGGTATGGACACGTGTTCCAATCCATCATTCCCGTCCGGATGAAAACATTCAGCGCCCCCGAGCGGTTGCTTGATTCGCTGTAGCGCCTCTTACTAAATTGGCCGGGACATGATTACCCTTTCAGGACAGAATATTATTACAATCAGTGACCTTCAACCGTTGTATGACGGCCTCACAAAGATTAAAGTAACGCGTGAGGTAAAGGCGTCAATTGTCAAATCCAGAAAGATATTGGAGAAAAAGATTTCGTCAGGAGAAACCATTTATGGCGTCAACACCGGTTTCGGCGCACTGAGTCAGCACAAGATAGATGAGAAAGATCAGGAACAGCTCCAGCTAAATCTGGTGCGGAGCCATTGTGCCGGCGTCGGACGAAAGTTTGATGAGGGGACCACCCGATCGATCATGTTCCTGAAAATCCTCAACTTTTCACTCGGGTACAGTGGAGTACGGTGGGAAGTGGTGTCGCTTCTGAGGGACTGCCTCAACAACGATATTCTTCCAGTGATCCCCTCTCAGGGATCTGTGGGCGCCAGCGGGGACCTCGCGCCACTCTCCCATTTGGCGCTGGCCCTGATTGGAGAAAGCCGTGTCACGTTCCGTGGACGTGAATGTGCTTCATCGAAAGCTCTGAAGGAATCCGGTCTTACACCTCTCAAGCTTCAGGCGAAGGAAGGCCTCGCCCTCATTAACGGTACGCAGGTTTCCTCAGCTCTGGCAGTTGAAGGTCTCCTCCGAATGGAGAATCTTCTGAAGACGGCGGATCTCATTGCAGCGGTATCCGTAGAGGCGACGCTCAGTTCTCGGAACGTCTTCAAACCAGCCGTCCACCGCCTCAAGAAACATCCAGGACAGATCGATGCCGCAGCCAATGTGTGGAACGCACTCCGGAAAAGCGAGATTGTGAAATCCCACGAAAGGTGCGAGAGGGTTCAGGATCCCTACAGTTCGCGGTGCATTCCTCAGGTCCACGGCGCTTGCCGGGAGACCTGGAAGTCGGTGAAGAGAATTGTGGAGAATGAGATCAACAGTGTTAGCGACAACCCTCTCGTAATCTCGGAGTCGATCGGCATTCTCAACTCCGGGCATTTCCATGCAGAAGCGGTAGGACAAGCGTCAGACACACTGGCCATCGCCGCGGCGGAAATCGGCGGCATATCGGAGCGACGAGTCTACAGGATGATGAAAGGTGATGATGTCAGTGCGCCTCCCTTTCTGGCAGGCAATCCGGGACTCGAATCGGGGTATATGATGGCGCAGATAACAGCGGCGGCCCTCGTGTCCGAGAATAAGGGCCTCGCTTTCCCAGCTTCCGTCGATTCCATCACTACCGAAAATGGGCAGGAGGATTTCGTTTCCATGGCGCCCATCGCTGGTCGCAAACTTCTTCGGATGATTGGAAACCTTGAGAAGATTCTTGCCATCGAACTCCTCGCGGCATTGCACCTGCTGGACCTACGCCGACCACTCCAGCCAGCGCCCGTTACAAAAGTGATGCGTGACGAGGTACGTCGAGTGATCCCATTCAAAAAGAGCGATCGCACTCTTGCGCCTGAGATTGAGCGCGCTGTTGAATTGATTCGAAGCAGGAAGCTGCTTTCGTCAGTAAATTCGACGATACGGTTAAGGTAAAATGGCCACAAGACAGAAGATCAAGCGGGCTTACACATTCGACGATGTGCTCCTCGTGCCGCAGCACTCGAAGGTGCTTCCGAGGGAGGTCGATCTTTCCACACGGCTGACGAAGTCCATCACGCTCAACATTCCAATTCTCAGCGCCGCCATGGATACAGTTACGGAGAGCGAGATGGCCATCGCGCTGGCGAGAGAAGGAGGCATCGGCGTCATTCACAAGAATATGTCCATCGACCGGCAGGTGAAGGAGGCGACGAAGGTGAAGCGGGCGGAAAGCGGCATTATCCTTGATCCGGTCACTATCTCTCCCGAAAAGACGATCAGAGACGCCATCGCCGTGATGAAGCATCACGAAATTTCGGGACTGCCCGTTCTGGATGGTGCGGGGAAGATCCTCGGTATTCTCACAGAGCGCGATATCCGCTTCGAATCCAAACTCGATCAGTCGGTAGCGGACGTGATGACGAAAGACTTGATCACAGCAAAACAGGGCACCACTCTCTCGAAGGCGAAGGAGATCCTTCAAAAGAACAGGATCGAGAAGCTGCTGATCGTCAACAGGAGCGGCAAGCTCGCAGGTATGGTGACAGTCCGGGACATTTTGATGAAGGAGCGCTTTCCCACTGCGTCACTGGACAGTCACGGTCGTCTGCTCGTCGCCGCTGCAGTGGGCGCTTCCGATGATCTGAGCGAGCGGGCCGGGGCGCTGGTCAACGCTGGGTTGGACGTTGTTGTCCTCGATTCGGCTCATGGCCATTCTCAAGGTGTGCTCGATGCTGTGAGCAAATTGAAGTCAAAACATTCGGATATACCCGTGATTGCCGGCAACGTCGCCACCGCCAGCGGAACGAAGGCGCTCATCGATGCGGGTGCTGACGCAGTTAAGATTGGGATTGGCGCCGGCGCCAGCTGCACCACCCGTATCGTCAGCGGCATTGGTGTCCCCCAGTTTACCGCTGTAGTGGATGCCGTCGACGCCGCTGCCAAGAGTGACACTCCGGTGATCTCGGACGGCGGCATACGTTTCTCCGGTGATATGGCCAAGGTTCTTCACGACGGACGTCAGTACAAGTCCTTCCGGGGGATGGGATCACTCGGACCCATGCGCGAAGGGAGCGCCGATCGATATTTTCAGGAAGGGGAGTCGGGGATCAAACTTGTTCCCGAAGGTGTGGAAGGGCTCGTTCCCTACCGGGGTAGCCTCAGCTCAGTAATTTATCAGCTTGTCGGTGGACTGAGAGCAAGTATGGGCTACTGCGGCGCCAAAGATATCGCTTCCTTCAAGGAGGGCGACAAGTTCATAGAAATCTCCTCGGCGTCCTACGCAGAAGGGCATCCTCACGACTTGAAGATCGTGAAGGACGCGCCCAACTATCAGCAGAAGGAAAACTAAGCGCTAAAGACGCTTCTCAGGAGAGGGAGTTGACGTGGTTCGTCAGCGCCGACTTCCGTCTTGCAGCAGTGTTCTTGTGAAGAATCTTTTTTGATTCAAGGCTGTCAATAACGGAAACGGCTTCACGGCAGAGCATTTCGGCTTCTGCCTTATCAGTAGAGGCCATCACTTTTCTGACGGCCGATCTCATTTTCGATTTGTAATGCTGGTTTCGATCGTAGTTAGCGGCCTGCTGTCTCTGACGTTTCTTAACCGACTTTGTCCTGGTACTCATTCTATCCTCTTTAAGATAATTTTTTGTCCTTGCGGGACGGCCGCAAATTTATAAGCGGCATCCTGAACAACAAAACTTTAGTCTGGAAACTGTTTTGAATTTCTTGAATAGGACATTACTTTTTAGAGATGAGCGATCTCGAACTCCTTTCCACTGTACCGATTTTCACCGACCTCCGCTCCATTGACTTGGAGGAACTTCACGGTCGTATGTCCAGAAGGACTTACGCCAAGAATGAGATTATCCTGATGGAAGATGAGTTTGGAGACACCTTTTTCATCATCAGCAAAGGGAGCATTAAGGTAACTCGGGTCAGTGAAGACGGGAGGGAGGTGATCCTCGCTATTCTTGGGCAGGGCGACTTTTTCGGCGAAATGTCTCTCCTGGATGGGCAGACGCGCTCTGCCAACGCCATCGCCAATGACGAGTGTGAAGTGATGATCTTGAAGCGCCACGATTTTCTCGGATTCCTTGAAAAATTTCCGAAGATATCCATTTCACTCCTGACGGAGCTGGCGGGACGGATCCGAAAAAGCGATCAGCAAATCGAAAGTTTCGCCCTTAGTGATGCTGAACAGCGGATTGGCGTTACGCTTCTCCGGCTCGCCGAAGAGCTGGGGACTATTCACAAAGGTGTGGTGCAGATCGCCAAACTGCCCTACCAGCAGGATATAGCAAATATGGCCGGAACTTCCCGGGAAACGGTGTCACGGATGCTCAAGCTTCTTGAGGAGAAAGAGCTTATATCCAGAAAGGCTCACACATTGTCCATTCTTGATTATACTAAGTTCAGGGATGCTTTCATGTAATAATCGCTTGGGCGACTTTCCGCCTCAAGCACTTAAATAAAGTTGTGTCAAGCGAGCTGTTAGAGCGCCTCAGGGCGAACGACGTCAGGGCAATTTCCCGCCTCATGACCGACGTTGAGAACAGTCTTCAGTCCGAAGAGATCAATGACGCTCTTTACGCTCACTCTCTGGATGCTGTGCGCATCGGCATCACCGGTCCTCCCGGGGCGGGGAAGAGCACGCTGATCGATCGGCTCATCGAAAAATTGAGGGAGAATGACAAGACCGTCGGCGTCGTTTCCGTT
>LUOC01000214.1 GCA_001626655.1 Fidelibacterota bacterium REDSEA-S14_B6
CATAGATGATGGGAACATTGACAAATGCAGCAACGCCGATGACCGCCGATACTCTCCGGGTCCGTTCACCGATCTCACCGAACTGGCGGATGAGAAAATACCCAATATAGATCAGGAACATTATCAGTACGGTGGTGAGCCGCGGCTCCCAGCTCCAGGGCGCTCCCCAGATGGGCTTTGCCCAGATTGGACCGGTAATCAGGACAAGGGCGCAAAAAAGCGTTCCGAGCTCGGCGCTTGCGAGTCCAAAATGATCCCATTTCTCGTCCCGCGTCGTGAGATAGAGGCCGCCTGACACAGCCACCACGAGAAACGCGATTCCCGCGGTCCACGCCGACGGCACGTGATAGTAGAAAATCTTCTGCGCCATCTGCTGCTCGGGATCGATTCTCGTGACAGCGAGAACGAGGTAGAGGACAACCAGCCACAAGACCGCAATAGCAATGGCAATCAGTTTATTGCCGGTTTTTGAATGAAAAGGCTCCATCACTCCTCGCATACGTAGTCATAGATTAGGTAACCGACGAGCCCAAAAACAATGACGAAGCTCACAATCAGCTGGAGCCACAGTTTCCACTGACTGAAGGGTTGGCCCTCCATGATGGCGGCAGTGCTCTTTACGGCGCTGATCATCAGCGGCGTCACCATGGGAAAGAGGAGCAGCGGCAGAAGGAACTCATTCACTCTCGCCCGCATGACGGCGCCGGAGAGGAGGCTCCCAGCACCGCTGATCCCAAGATCGACCAGAATCAAGAGGCCGACAAAAGGTGCTGCCATTTCAGGGAGAGGGAGCTGGAGAAAGAGAAAAAAGATCGGCAGAAGGATCACTTGGGAGATAAGAAGCATAAAGAAGTTTCCGAGCCATTTGCTCAGGAAAAGGGTACTCCGATCCACCGGCGCCGCGAGGGTGAGCGAAAAGGCGTCGAACTCCTTCTCCCGGCTGTGGGAGCGATGGAGCGCCAGCACGCTGACGAATAGAACTACTGTCCAGAGCAGTCCGGGAGCAAACTGTTGGAGGACATCCGGGGACGGCCTGAACGCGAAGGCGTAAAGCAGCATGACGGCCGCACCGAAAGTGATCATGGAGATGAGAACCTCCCTGCTCCTCAGTTCCAGAAGCATCTCCTTCCGAACAAGAGTTTTCAGCATCACCCTTCCTTCTCCATCTCAAGTTCAGGAGCCGCCGGAATCCCATTCTCTTTCGGTTCGATCTTTCCGTTCTGGAGGATGTTCACTCTGTCCACATGGGCCGAAATCCATCCGTCATCATGTGAGATGATAAGCAGAGATTTCCCTTGATCCCGCCAACCGCTTATCAGTTCGGAAAGGAGCCTCTTCCCTTCGCTGTCGAGGCCGGTGGTCGGTTCGTCTAGGAGGAGCAGGCTCCACTGCAGAAGGAGCGCTTTCGCGAGGGAGAGCCTCTGGAGCATCCCCCGTGAGTAACTCCGGATCGGTCCCTTCCGATATGCGTCCAGCCCCACTGCCTCAAGCTTCTCGCCGATCTGCGTTGAAGATGTTTCAATCCCGTATAGCCCCGCAAGAAACTGCAGATTCTCGGCGGCTGAGAGGGGTGGGTAGAAGCCGGGCTCGTGACCGAGATAGAGAATTGATCGTCTGAGGTTCACATCGGAACCGAGCAATGACTGACCTTCCCATGTGATGGAGCCGCCGTCACAGGAGAGAATTCGGGAAACTATCCTGAGGAGCGTAGATTTCCCCGAGCCGTTCTTCCCGATAAGTCCGACTGATTCGCTCTGGCGCACGCTCATGGAGGCACCGTTCAGTACGGACGTGGCGCCAAAGCGCTTGCTTACATTTTCAATCGAAAGCACTGGTGCCGGCCGGCTTGCCGCCGAGCGATTCAAGCTGATCCATGATGGTTGACCCTTCACGCTTCAGCTCGTTTCTGTTCCTCTGAAAGTCGCCGGGAGACACAGTCCCCATTTCATACTCCAGTTCCAGTTCTTTGATCTGCTCGAGAAGAGACTGCTTTCTCAGCGCCAGGGCGCTTTGAACTGCTGCCGCATTTTCTCCGCGCTCCGCTCTGGGCGAAAAGAGCGGCTGAACAACAAAGCCGATAACGACGGCAAAAGTAATGGCACTCATTATCACACCAAAGTGCTCAATGAAATACTGCCATATGGCATCTAAGAGTTGCAGATCCAATTTGCCATCACTCCGTAATTATAATCATACTAAACTGTGCCTCGGTTTCGGCGGTCAGGCCAGAGGGCGATGACCGTCCCGAAAAGGAGCACATAGCCCCCGAGCCAGACAAACCTCACGAGGCGATTGACCATAATCTTGATAGTGAGGAGTTCGTTCTCCAGATCGATTCCCCCAAAGACTGAGTAGACATCCTCCCGCCACGTTGAATGGAGTGACAGTTCGCTGTGGGGCTGGCGGCGGTCGGGATCTGGATTCCTGTGGAAATAGATTCTTTTTTCCGGTTGAAGGGAAGTTACCTCCTCCCCTTTCTTGGTGACGTTCAGCGTGGCAATCCACGCGTAGTGGTTCGATCTCTCCTCCTCGCCCAGCGACGCAAGTGTGATGCCGTAACCGGCGATCCGGACTTCATCACCCACCGACATGGCCCATTCACGGTCCTCGTCAAACGCCTTGCCGATGAAACCGACAAACATCAGCACAATGCCGATGTGTACAATATAGCCGCCGTACCGGGACCTGTTCTTGGAGATCATTTTGGTGAGGGCCTGAAAAACGTTTTCGCCGAACTTTCGCCGCCGAACGGAGATTCCCCGCCAGAACTCCGTCACAATTGTCGTCGTCACAAATGCTGTGAGCGCGACCGTTACAACGGGATAGACTGACCGCATGCCCATAATCATCGCCACGGCGGCCGCTCCTAATCCGGCCAGAACCGGAATTGAAAAATTGCGCGTGAGGCTCTCTTTGGAGGTCCTCCGCCAAGCGAGAAGAGGGCCGATTCCCGCCAGCGTCAAAAGGAGAAGCCCAATCGGGATTGTGATCTGATTGAAGAAGGGAGCCCCGACGGTGATCTGCGTCCCTGTCACCCACTCAGAAATGATTGGAAACATCGTCCCCCAGAGGACGGCAAAACAGATGCTGACAAAGACGACGTTGTTAAAGAGAAAGCCGCTTTCTCTCGAAACGAAAGACTCCATCCGTTTGCCGCTCTTGAGATCGTCGAGCCGCGACAGAAGAAGATAGGTCGACACCGCAAGGATTAGAAGAACGAAACCGAGAAACATCGGCCCCAGCGATGACTGCGTGAATGAGTGAACGGACGAGACAACACCGCTCCGTGTCAGGAAAGTTCCAAAGATACAGAGCAAAAACGTGACAAGAATCAGAATCATGTTCCAGACTCGGAGCATGTTCTTCTTCTCCTGAATGATGATGCTGTGGATGAAGGCGGTTCCCGTAAGCCACGGCATGAATGAGGCATTCTCCACCGGATCCCACGCCCAGTAGCCGCCCCAGCCGAGTTCATTGTAGGCCCACCAGCCGCCGAGCAGGATGCCTATTCCCAGCGCAAGCCAGGTAAAGAGAGTCCATCTTCGAATGCTCCTGACCCAAACCGCATCAAGCTGTCGTGCCACAAAATCGGTCTCTACCGGCGCGAAAGGATTAGCGACAAAGTTGACCATCAGCAGAAAGAACCCCTGAATGACGGAGAGCGTCATGATGACATACGGCATGAGCCGCTCGTGCCTGCTCCTGTTCTGAACAATCACCACGGCGACGTAACAGGAGAGCACAAAAAGCCAGAACAGAAGGGAGCCGGACTGGCCGGCCCAAATGGCGGTAAACTTGTAGATCGTCGGCGTTCCAATGGAAGTGTATTTGGCGACATAATCGACATCGAAATTGCTTCTCAGCAGGCTCGCAAGAAGCGTGATCGTCGCCAGCGCCACAAGGAAACAGACGCTGAGGCACATTCTCTGGGAAACGAAAAAATACCTCTCGTCTCCTTTACGAACGTAAAGGGCGAGCAGGGCGACTGTTAATAGACAGAGACCGAGGCTGAGGCTGAGAAGTGCGGCGCCGTATGTCGGCATATTAAGTGAGGGTCAGGAAGATGGAGTACTCAAATGGAGGTGTCGGCCTTCCGGAGGTCACCTTCATATCTGGAAGCACATTTTGTCATGAGGTTGTCGGCGAAAAAGCGCTCGCCGTCGTAAATACCTTCCACGATCACCTCCGAGCCGTCCTTGAACATATCGGGCACTATCTTGTGATAACTGACGGGCAGTTGCTCCTCCTCCTGGAGAAGGACAAATGTTAGCGCCAGCGGATCGGCTGCGCTCCTCGCAATCGATCCTTCCTTGACGTTCCCCCCCAACCGGAACCGTTTGCCCGGTTGGAAATAATTACGGCTGCAAATTTCTTATTCATCTGTTTTCCTCATCAAAGGACAGGCGTTTCCTGCCACTCTCCAAAAACTTTCTTAATCGCATCTACGATCTCTCCCATGGTCGCTCCCGCTTTGCAAGCAGTGACAATCGGGGGGACAAGGTTCCGGCCATCTTTTGAAGCGTCTTCCACATCGCGAAGGCTCACCTCAACACTCTCTGCATCTCTTTTCTGCCGAAGGGCCGCCAGCGCTTCGATCTGGCTCTTTTCCGCTTCCAGTCCGATTTCAAGAATCGGTATATCGATCTCTTCATCATCTTTAGTGAATTCGTTGATGCCGACCACAATTCGATCCTTACTGTTCACCTCTTTTTCGAATTCGAATGAAGCGCGGGCGATTTCCCGCTGAAAGAATCCTTCCTCCAGCGCCGGAATGACGCCGCCCATCTTTTCCACTTTTTCGAAGTACGCTTCCGCTTCTTTCTCAAGATCATCTGTGAGCGACTCGATATACCACGAACCGCCGAGAGGATCAACCACGTCGGCGACGCCTGTTTCGTGAGCGATGAGCTGCTGCGTCCGCAGGGCGATCTCAGCCGCTTTCTGGGACGGCAGTGCCAGCGTCTCATCCATGGAGTTTGTGTGGAGTGATTGGGTCCCTCCCAGCACGCCGGCCAGCGCTTGAAACGCCGTTCGGGCGATGTTGTTTTCCGGCTGTTGGGCGGTCAGAGAGCATCCAGCAGTCTGGGTGTGAAAACGGAGTTTCCAAGATCTCGGCTCTTTCGCCCCGAACCGCTCTTTCATGTGCCTTGCCCAGATGCGCCGCGCGGCCCTGAACTTGGCAATCTCCTCGAGAAAATTGAGGTGGGAGTTGAAGAAGAACGAAAGGCGAGGAGCGAACTTGTCAATGTCGATTCCCCTCTCCACCGCGTGTTCAACATAGCAGAAGCCGTCGAGAAGCGTGAAAGCAAGTTCCTGCGCGGCAGTAGAGCCGGCCTCGCGAATGTGATATCCGCTGACCGAAACAGTGTTGAATCTCGGCATCTCCCCAGTGCAGAACTCGATGATATCGGTGACGATTCTCATGTGTTCTCTCGGGGGGAAAATCCACTCCTTCTGAGCGATGAACTCCTTCAAAATGTCATTCTGCAGTGTTCCCCGAAGATTCTTCAGAGGGACGCCCTGCCCTTCCGCCACGGCGATATAGAGCGCCAGCAGTATAATCGAGGGGCCATTGATGGTCTGTGAGACGCTCACCTCGCCGAGATTGATGCCGTCAAAAAGAGCGGTCATATCCTCAAGGGAACAGACAGAAACGCCGCACCGCCCCACCTCTCCTTCGGAAAAGGGGTGATCGGCATCATACCCCATGAGCGTCGGCATGTCGTACGCGACGGAGAGCCCCATCTGCCCCTCTTTCATCAGAAAATGATACCGTTGATTCGTCTCCTCCGGCGTGCCGAATCCAGAGAACTGGCGCATGGTCCACAGTTTGCCGCGATACATGTCGGCGTGAATGCCTCTGGTGTATGGATACTGCCCCGGAAAGCCGATCTTTTCCGCAAAGTCGTCCGACGGAACTTCGGGATAGTGGAGAAAACTGAGATCGCTCTCATCAGCTTCATTCGGTACACGTCCATGCGCAGTGGAGGCCTCTTTTTTCCACGCCTCTTTGGTACGAACGAAAGAGTCCTTCTC
>LUOC01000215.1 GCA_001626655.1 Fidelibacterota bacterium REDSEA-S14_B6
GTCCATTGATGAATTCAGTGCCGAGCTCGACACGCCGCTGGGATACGGCTACCTGCTTCGGGGGATGATCCGCGATCTTCGCGGGGAGAGGGCGAGAGCGGTGGCAGACTACCGGTCGGCCATCCGTCTGGACAATTACACCTCAGCCGTTCGTGACTCCCGTGGATATTTGCGGCGTCCGTACACCCCTTCCGTACGGTAGCCTTTAATTGGTTTTTGGCGGGAAGAAGGGTAATTTTTCAGCACAATGGAATCGACAAAAGCGATAGAACGGCGTAAAACTCGGCAGGTGATGGTCGGTGATGTGCCTGTAGGGGGCGGCGCGCCCATCTCTGTTCAGTCTATGACCACCACAAAAACGGACGATGTGGAAGGGACATTGAAGGAGATCGAGCGGCTGGAGGAGGCGGGGTGTCAGATCATCCGCGTCACCGTGCCCGATGAAGCGTCTGTCAAGGCCCTCCCCGAATACAAGAAGCGGATGACGGTTCCACTCGTTGCCGACATCCATTTCAATTATCAGATGGCCCTTCTTGCGGTGGACGGCGGCGCCGACAAGATCAGAATCAACCCCGGGAACATCGGCAAACGTGATAGGGTGGAGGCGGTTCTCACCAAAGTGAAGAATGCCGGCCTGCCGATCCGCATTGGCGTAAATGCCGGGAGCCTCGAGCGGGACCTGCTGGAGAAGTATGGCTATCCCACCGCCGCCGCCATGGTGGAGAGCGCCCAGCGCCATATTGAAATCTGCCGGGAATTTGACTTTGAGGATATCATCGTTTCACTGAAAGCGTCTGACGTCCGTTTGATGATTGACTCCTATACACTCTTTTCGGAGCAGTTTGACTATCCTGTCCACCTCGGCGTGACGGAAGCGGGGCCTGCAAAGAGCGGCTCCATCAAATCGGCCATCGGCCTCGGGGCGCTCCTTCAAAGAGGGATCGGTGATACCATCAGGGTAAGCCTGACGGAAGACCCTGTTGAAGAGGTGAAAGTTGGTTTCGAGATTCTGAAATCTCTTGGACTCGCCAGCCGCGGCGTCACCATCATCGCCTGCCCAACCTGCGGCCGGCTTGAAGTCGATCTTTTCAAAATCGCCGGCGAGATGGAGGAGAAGCTGTCACACGTGAAGAAGCCGATGTCGCTGGCCCTCATGGGGTGCGCTGTTAACGGCCCTGGCGAGGCGACTCACGCCGACATGGGCATCGCCTTCGGAAAAGGTGGCGGTCTTCTCTACAAAGATGGAGAAAAGGTGGGCCATGTTGATGAAGATGAGGCGATAGATACACTTCTTACAATGATCGAGAACGACGAAAACGGTAAAGCCGAGAATGAAAAGATGACCGTGGAGGCAGCCGAATGAGAAAACTGACGATCTTATGGATGAGTCTTCTGCTCACCGTTCAGCTTTCAGCGCAGGCGGACTACTCTCCGGTGCCGCTCTACTGGAAGACTCTCAATTCTGAGGAGAAAGAGGTTTATCTCTTCGCCTACCTGACACAGGTGTATGACACACACAAATCGCTGATCAGTGAGACCGGCCGAGGCGAGTTCACAAAGTGGTACTACGAGAACAGGGCCGAGCTCACCTACAATATTTTTGACCTGCTCGACACCACTGCGGTGGAAAAATTCGTCGTCTGGGTGGACGACTTTTACGCTCAGCCGGAATACCGGGAGCGGCCTTTCCCGGAGGCTCTACAGTTTGCCTATGACCGCTCACAGATGAAAGGTCAGACGCTGCTTGAAAAGTATGAGAGCCTGCTCGGGAGAGAGAAAAAGAAACAGAATTAGTTTTGTCGAAACGTCTCCCTAAGCTTGTCCGTGAGTGGCGGGATATCTATCGCGAGGGGGGATTTAAGTTACTTGTCAAGAGGAAGGGTTGGTTGGTGTTTGCAGCATTTTTTTTCTACTATCTGATCAGGGATGGATTTCTCTATATCCTTCTGCCGTACTTGGCGGTGAAAGGATTTTTTTCGTGTTCTTGAGCAATAAGATGACATCTTTTTGGTAAGATGTCATCTTTCGCCTGAAAGATGAATTTTTCTCGGAGGGAGTGAAATGAGTTTTGCGAGTGATCATTTCGAGATTGGAGGTTTTAATCATGTATTTGGTCATGCGGTACCACGCTCTGATCTATTCGAGACCGATCGAGACTATCGATTCTTCTTGAAGAAGTTTTATTCGTATCTATCGGATATCTTGGACACGTTCTGTTACTGTCTCTTGCCGAACCATTTTCATTTTCTAGTGAGAGTTAAAAATGGATTTCCGTTGCTGACGCAAGATGACTGCACCAAGGTTGTGAGTGAACGCTTCAGAAGACTGTTTATTTCCTACAGTATGTCCTTCAATGCTGTTAACAACAGGAGAGGAAGTCTCTTTGAACGCCCCTTCAAGAGAAAGCTTGTCGGGAGCGGTGATCATCTCGAGTATCAGGTGTACTACATTCACCACAACCCTGAGAAACACCGTCTGATTAAAGATTTCAGGGGCTACCTCTGGAGCTCGTATAAAGCGTTGCGGCTGGGATACGAGACTCCATTGTGCGACAGCGAACTGCTGCGTTGGTTCGGAGGCTGGGAAGGCTTTGTACAATTTCACGAGGAGGAACAGTCGGTATCCAAGATCCAGCACTTCACAATCGAGAATAAAGATGACATCTTTTTTAGAAAGATGTCATCTTTCCGCTAAGACATGCACGCTCGAGTACTCAGCAGTGCTATTCTCGGCATAGACGCTTACGAGGTGGAGATTGAGGCGAATCTGACGCCGCGGCCGATGCCGCTGTTCGTAACCGTCGGTCTGCCGGAGGGAGCGGTAAAGGAGAGCAAGGAGAGGGTGGTGGCGGCCATCAAGAATTCGGAGTTTCGCTTTCCCAGCAAGAAAGTGGTGGTCAACCTTGCGCCGGCAGATATCAGGAAGGAGGGGAGCGCCTTCGATCTCCCCATCGCCATCGGAATCCTTGCTGCTCTCAATCAAGTCAGCGATCATTATCTGGATAATCTGTGGCTGTTGGGCGAACTTTCCCTGGACGGTTCCCTCAGACCTATACGAGGCGCCCTCCCCATCGCCATTTCCGCGTCTCAGTCTGGAGTTAAGGGGCTCATTGTCCCCCGTGAAAACGCCCGGGAGGCGGCGGTGGCGGAAGGGGTGAGAGTGGCGGGAGCCTCGTCACTGCGGGAGGTGGTGGATCTCCTGAACGGTGAAACGGAATTGCAGAAGACGGAAGTGGATCTGGACGAACTTTTCCGTGAGAGTCTCAACTATCCCATCGATTTTGAGGAGGTGAAGGGGCAGGAGCACGTAAAGCGGGCTATGGAAGTGGCGGCGGCAGGGGGGCACAATGTCGTCCTCATCGGCCCGCCAGGATCTGGCAAGACCATGCTCGCCAAACGGCTCCCGACGATCCTGCCCCACTTGACGCTCGATGAGGCGCTGGAGACCACTAAGATTCATTCCGTGGCGGGGCAGTTGCCGACCGCTTCTGGGATCATCGCCACGCGGCCATTCCGCTCCCCACACCACACCATCAG
>LUOC01000216.1 GCA_001626655.1 Fidelibacterota bacterium REDSEA-S14_B6
GCATGCCGCCGCCGGTGAATGTCCCCGTCAAGTCGGCGATGGTGGTATTCATCCCCCCTACGGTGAACTTCTGTACTCTCGCCTTCGACTTGGAATCACCTGCTGAGGGAACAGAACAGTGTTCCTCAGCGGCATGACCGGATAGGTCTCCGGCGGACTTGCCGGCGAACCGTTATTCTCGGGGACGCTGGACTCTTTCTCGTCAGTCATTGGTCAATCCTTTCATGGTAATTTACGGACGGGAAGAAGGAGGTCAAAGAGTGTGCCATCGACTGAACGTGACAATAATTGGCACAAAACTGTGCCAATATGTCCGCTTTATCTCGAAGCCGGACGGAGGGTGCCGATGAATCGGCCGAACGATTCGGCCCAAAATTCGACGGTGGTTCTCGGTCCCACGCGCTTGAAATAGTAAACATCCGCAGGACTTTCTACGATAGCGGCGAGCAGACGGAACTGCGGTTTTTCAACGGGCCGGGACATGGGCATGCCGCCGCCGGTGAATGTCCCCGTCAAGTCGGCGATGGTGGTATTCATCCCCCCTACGGTGAACTTCTGTACTCTCGCCTTCGACTTGGAATCACTCTAATTGCCCGAACCATCTGTTGAGGTTGTCTTCCACCGTGCCGCCGATGCCGGAGAAGACTGCCAGTTCAGCGTCCTCCGCGCCCTCTGCCTCCGCCGGGAGGCGGAACTGGGCGAGTCGCATGGAAGAGGAGGGTGTCTCCTGAATCCAGTTCGGATCGACGGCCGCCGCCAGTTCGCCAAGCTGAACTGTAGAAACATCGCCGGACGGAGGTGGTAGCGGCGAGCTTGGTGCCGGAGATTCCGCTGGCGCCGAGAGGGTCGCTACCATCCACGCCATGGCCGCGCCGCCGAGAACGATGACGCCGTAAGTCAGAAGCTTCTGTTCAGACATGGAGGGGCGTGGCGTTCATGGTCGCCTGCTCATCGGCATGGTATGAACTACGGACGAGAGGGCCTGCTTCCACCCAGCCGATCCCCAACTCGAGGCCGGATTTGCGGTAAACCTCGAACTCGTCGGGGTGGACATACCTGTCCACCGGCTGGTGCCGCTTTGTCGGCTGGAGGGATTGACCGATGGCCAGAATGTCACATCCCGTAGCGGCGATATCCTCCATGAGCGGGAAAACCTCTTCCGCCCGTTCGCCGATGCCGAGCATAAACGCCGTCTTTGTCCGCAGACCGAACGACTTCGATTTCCGGAGGACATCCAGCGACCAGTCATATCTCGCCTGGGGCCGCACCTCGGGATAGAGATGCTCAACCGTCTCCATGTTGTGACCGAGAATCTCCGGCCACGCCGAGAAGACCGTTCTGAGAGGGGCGTCCTCGTTTCGCATGTCCGGGATCAGCACCTCCACGGTGCAGCGGGGCGTTGTCCTGTGGATTTCCCTGATCGTCTCCGCCCAGATAGCGGCGCCGCTGTCGGGGAGTTCATCCCTGTTTACAGATGTGATGACGCAATGTTTCAGCCCCATCTGATGGACGGCCAGCGCCGTCCGCCGCGGCTCATCTGGATCGTGCCAGTCCGGTCTTCCTGTGGTGACACCGCAGAAGCCGCAAGAACGTGTACAGACGTCGCCGAGGATCATCAGTGTGGCGGAACGCCTCTCCCAGCACTCATAAATATTGGGGCAGAGCGCCTCCTCACAGACGGTGTGGAGGTTCCCCTCCCCCACCATCTTTTTCAACTCTCTGAAGTTGTCACCTGTCCGAATGGTGGTCTTGAGCCACGGGGGTTTTCTCTCCCCGCGCCTGCTCTCTCCCTTCTTAACTGCCGTCTGCGTCATGGACTTCTATAACAGTGCCGAGGCGTCTAGGTTCTCGAGGAAGGCGACAAGCGTCTGAAGGTACATGCCGCCGTCGGCGCCGTCCAGAAGGCGGTGATCGATCCCGATGGACAGATTGCAGATGGAACGGATGACCACGGCGTCGCCGTGGAGTGTCTCCCGGACCACCGGCTGTTTCTTGATCGCCCCGACGCCGAGGATCGCCGAGTTCGGCTGATTGATGATCGGCATGCCGAAACTGTTTCCGAAGACACCGAAGTTGGAAACAGTGAACGTGGAGCCTTGGAGTTCATCGGGAGAAATCTTCCCGCCTCTTCCCCGAACGGCCAGGTCATTCACTTTGCGGCACAGCCCGAGGAAATTGAGCTCCTCGCAGTTGGGAATTACCGGAACCATCAGCCCCTTGTCCATGGCCACTGCCATACCGATGTTGATATTCTTCTTGAAGATGACGCTCGTCCCGTCCAGCGATGCGTTGAACTTTGGATGAGACTGGATCGCCTTCACCGCTCCCAAAACGAAAAACGGCGTATAGGTCAGCTTGAACCCCTCCCGTTCAAGGAACGCCGCCTGCTGCTCTTTCACATAGTTAACCATGTTGGTCACATCGCATTCAGAGACGAGATAGACGTGGGCGGCGGTGTCGATGCTGTGGCGCATATGTTCGGATATCACCTGCCGCATTCGATCCATCTCTTCCACGCGGTCGTCCATCGCCGCCGGAGGTGAAGGGGCCGGCTGTTGCGGCGCTGCTACTGCAGGCTGAGGTGCCGGAGCGGCGCCCCTAGTCTCGAGATAGGCCATGATGTCCCCTTTGGTGACACGGCCGGCCCGGCCTGTCCCCGTGATACCAGCGAGTTCCGACTGGGACACCCCCTCCCGACGGGCGATCGCCCTGACGAGCGGTGTGTAAAAAGTTCTCTCGCCGTCCCGTGAACTGGCCGCCGCAGGCGTCGGAGCGGGAGGAGCAGCGACTGTTTCTGGAACCGGCTCGGCGGGAGGTTCGGCCTGAGGCGGCTCTTCGACGCTCTCTTCTTCAGCGGCAGGGGCGGCTGCGGCCGTCGCCTCGCCTTCAGTCTCAATCCTCGCGATAACCTCGTTCACGGGAAGTACGTCGTTCGGCTGAGCAAGAATCTCCATCACCACACCTGCGGCGGGAGAAGGAATCTCCGAATCGACTTTGTCGGTTCCGATCTCGAGGAGTATTTCATCCAACTCCACCGTCTCCCCGATCTCCTTTCGCCACTGGATGATGGTCCCCTCGGTGATCGATTCACCGAGCTTCGGCATTATTACGTCAACGATCATTGTTCACCCTTTTGGTTAGTACTCAAGCTGTTCCTGTGCGACCCTCACAATCTCCTCACTCTGAGGAAGGATCGCGTTTTCAAGATATGGGCTAAAACCGACATGACTATCTTTCGACGCCACGCGGCGGACGGGAGCGTCCAGCGTTTCAAAAAATTGATCGGCGATCAGTGCAGCGATCTCGGCCCCGGGCCCGTATGTCAGATTGTCTTCATAAACAACCACCACTCTGTTCGTTTTCTGAATCGATTTGCCGACCGCATCCATATCCATCGGGTTGAGAGTCCGGAGATCCAGAATTTCGATCTGTGCGCCCGTGGTGGTGGACAGAGTCTTCGCCGCTTCAAGACTCTTATAGACCATCATCCCGTAGGTGACGATGGTGAGGTCTTCGCCCTCGGAAACGATGCGGGCCTGACCGAACGGAATGAGGTAATCGTCACCCGGTTCAGGTGTGGCGGCCGGGGCGTACCGGTAGAGTCCCTTGTGCTCCATGAACATGACTGGATCGTCCATGCGGCACGCCATTTTCAGGAGCCCCTTGGCATCTTCCGCGTTGGAAGGATAGGCGATTCGGATTCCCGGCAGATGACCGAAATAGCCGTCGATGGACTGACTGTGGTACAGTCCGCCGTGAATGTAGCCGCCCACAGGCACCCTGATAACCGCCGGGCAGCTCCAGCGGTTGGCCGATCGGTAGCGGATTGCCGCCAGCTCGTTCCGGATCTGCATCATGGCGTACCAGATGTAGTCTCCGAACTGGATTTCCACCACCGGTTTCCATCCGGCACACGCCATGCCGATGGCCGTCCCCACGATAGACGATTCTGCCAGCGGAGAATTGAAGATTCGATCCTCGCCGAACTCTTCAGTCAGTCTCCTGGTAGCGGTAAAAACGCCGCCCTTGTCGCCGGCCACGTCCTCACCGTAAACGACCATTTTCTCATTTCTCGCCATCTCCTCATGAAGGGCGTGATTGATGGCGTCCACCATCACAATCTTCTCCGCTACAATCTGCTTTTCTCCGGAAACGGGGAGAGGAAAATCACTGTAGATGTGATCGGTCGCAGTCTCCGGAGACGGGTGGGGGCGGCTTTCAGCCCAGAGCGTATCTTCATCCACCTGCCGAGCCAACCGCTTGTCGATCTTATCAAAATCTTCCGCCTTGATGATTTTTGCGGCAATGCACGCTTCCCGCAGTTTGAGGATGGGGTCTCTTTCCCGATCCGTCTCCAGCTCCTCCTCGCTCCTGTATTTCCGCTGGTCATCTGAAGAAGAGTGCGACAGTAGACGCACAACATCGGAGACGATTACGCTGGGCCCCTTTCCCTTTCGTGCGCGGTCGACCGCTTTCTGAAAAGCGAGATGGCTCTCAAACAGGTCCGTGCCGTCAACCTGAAACCGGGCCAGGTGCGTGTATCCTGCGGCAAGGTCATAGACCGATCCTGCTGTCTGCTGGGAGATGTGAACCGAAATGGCATACTTGTTGTCCTGTATGTGAAAGATCACCGGAAGCCGCTCCCGGCTTGACCAGTTCAGCGCTTCGTGAAAATCACCTTCGCTCGTGGCCCCTTCGCCGGAGGAGACATAGACTGTTTCATTCTCTCCCGACCGCGCCACCGCCATGGCAGTACCGACCGCCTGGAGATATTGAGTGCCCGTCGCACTCGATTGGGTTACGATCCGGAAATCTTTGTGCGAAAAGTGCCCCGGCATCTGCCGGCCGCTGGAATTGGGATCCTCTACTCGAGACAGAGCAGACAGCAGTTGCTCGCGCCCCGTCATGCCGAGTCCGAGGCAGAAAGCTGAGTCGCGGTAGTAGGGATAGGCCCAGTCCTTCCCCGGTTGAAACACCTCGGCCGCCGCCAGCTGGGCCGCTTCGTGGCCCGAACCGCCGATGTGGAAGAAGCTCTTCCCCTGCTTCAGGAGCGTGAGTGTCTTTTCGTCGAGCCGCCGGGACTGGACCATCAGTTCATAAATGTGGAGCAACCGCTTCTTTGTAAAACCGTGAAGCCTAGGCACTCATCTTCTCCGCGGAATCGAACGCGAACTGATTCCGGAAAACTGCAGTGAACTTCGACATGACGTCAGCCATCTCCACTTCACGGCCCAGCAGATCGGCCATGGATGTGACATCGTATTCGAAGATGCCGCAGGGGATAATCCCATCGTAAAAGCTGAGGTCGGTGTTGACGTTGAGGGCCACGCCGTGCATGGAAATCCACCGCGACAGGCGAACGCCCAGAGCGCCGATTTTCTGATCCCCCACCCAGATACCCGTGAGGCCATCGCGGCGGCGGCCATCAATGGCGAATCGAGCAAGCGTCTTGATGAGAACTTCCTCAAGTGAACGGATGTACCAGCTGACACTCTGCCGATGGTCATGAAGATCGAGGATCGGATACGCCACCAGCTGCCCCGGGCCGTGAAATGTTACATCTCCGCCACGCTCAATCTGGTAGACAGGGACATCGCCGTTGCGAGAATCGAGGAGATGGTTCTCATCTGAATTCTTTCCCAGCGTATAGACAGGGTCGTGTTCAACGAGAATGAGCGTGTCCGGAACGAGGCCGAGACGCCGCTCATCCACCAACTCCTTCTGGAGTTCCCAAACCTGCCCGTAATCACGCCTGCCGAGCTGGTGCACATCCAACGTTCGATCTGATTCAGTTTGTTTGGGCGGGGACTGAAGAGTGGCGCTCATCGCCTAGATGTGGATCGCCTCCCCGTAGGCGTCGGCCACCGCCTCCATGAAAGATTCCGAAATTGTCGGATGGGCGTGGACGGTATTCAGAATCTCCTCGTGAGTCGTTTCGAGCGTCCGTGCGATGCCTGCTTGGGCGATCAGTTCGGTGGCGTCCGGGCCGATAATATGGCAGCCGAGAAGCTCGCCGTACTTGGCATCAAAAATAACTTTCACAAACCCTTCAGTCTCGCCGATTGCCATCGCCTTTCCACTCGCATTCATGGGGAAACGGCCGACCTTGAGCTCAAGCCCTTTCTCTTTCGCCGCGCGCTCGGTCATGCCGATAGACGCCACCTGCGGACGGCAGTAGGTGCAGCCGGGAATGTTGCCGTAATCGATGGGCTTCGGCGTCCCGCCAGCGATATACTCTGCTGCCACACGTCCTTCCGCCGACGCCACATGGGCAAGCCACGGCGGACCGATCACGTCTCCGATGGCATAGATGTTCGGCACCGCTGTCTGGCAGAATTCATTGACCTCAATCCAGCTCTTCTGAACACCGATCCCAAGCTGCTCCAGGTTCAGCCCTTCCACGTTCCCGTGAACGCCGATGGCCACTAGTGCTGTCTGAGCTTCAAGGATCTCACCACCCTTGTCCGAAGCGAGATGGACTTTCACTTTGGTCTTCAGTCTGTCGATCTTTTCAACCTTTGCGGAGGTGTGAACTCCGATTCCCCTCTCCTCAAACGACTTCCGCAAAAGCACCGACACTTCGCTGTCCTCCACCGGAAGCAGATCCGGGAGCATTTCCACAACGTGGACTTCGGTTCCGTACTCGTGGTAAAAACTTGCAAACTCAATACCGATGGCGCCACCGCCGATGATCACCAGACTTTTCGGCACCTCTTTCAGCACCATCGCCTCCTTGGAGGAGGTTACTCTCTTCCCGTCCGTTTCGAGACCTGGAAGCTCTCTGTTCCGTGCCCCCGTCGCAATGATTATGTGATCGCTCTGAACCATCATCGTCTTCCCACCGCTGTCAACCACCTCCACCTCATGGGAGGATTTCAACGACGCTGTCCCGGAAATATGATCAATCTTGTTTTTCTTCAGGAGATACTCAATCCCCTTCGACAGCCTTTTCGCTGCGCCCCGGCTCCGCTTCACCGTAGCGCCGAAGTCGACGGAATAACCGTCAATCTTGATCCCGTGCCTGTCAGCTTTCTTTACCAGATGGAGCGCTTCTGAATCTTTCAGCAGCGATTTTGTCGGAATACAGCCCCAGTTCAGGCAGACGCCCCCCAGCGCCTCCTTCTCTACCACCGCCACAGACTTTCCCAACTGCGCGGCTCTGATGGCAGCCACATAACCGCCGGGGCCCCCTCCGATTACAAGAAGATCGTACCTCTGGCTCATCTCATCAGCCCGCCGGCTTTCTTGCCCCTTCGAGTCCTCTCAACAGTTCAATCTCCACCGCATACTCCGTTGAATCCTTCACGGGCGTCTCCAGAAGCATCGGCAGGCCGGAGAACCTTTCATCGTTTACGAGACACCAGAACGTCTCCATCGTCAGCAGCCCCTTGCCGATACTTTCATGCCGGTCAACGCGGGATGCCAGCTCTTTCTTCGAATCGTTGATATGGAACGCCTTCAGCCACTCCAACCCTACAATCTTGTCGAATTGGTGAAACGTCTCCTGCCACCCGTCTTCCGTTCGAATATCGTACCCAGAGGCGAAACCGTGCTGCGTGTCAAAACAGACACCCATCCGATCTTTTCTCTCGACGCCGTCGATGATGGTTTTGAGGTGTTCGAAGCGGTAGCCGACATTGGTCCCCTGCCCGGCCGTGTTCTCCAGCAGGACCGTCACCGCGCCGTCCGGCCGTTTCTTGAGGCAGTAGTTGAGGCTGTCGGAAATTCGCTTCAGGCACTCGTCTTCCCCCGTTTTCATGTGAGAGCCGGGATGGAACACCACATACTCGATGCCGCAGGCGTCGCACCGATCCAGCTCATTGAGGAACGCCCGCCGGGACATATTCAGTTTCTTCTCCTCCGGCGATCCCATGTTCAACAGATACGAGGCGTGGCTGACGCACATCTGAGGCCTCTCCTCCTCCATGGCGCTCCTGTAGCCGGCCGCGTTTTCTTCCTGAGGCTCTTTCGGGGACCACTGGTTCTGGTTAGCGGTGAATATCTGGATAGCATCAGCGCCGATATCTGTCCCTCTGCCGGGGGCATTCTCCACGCCGCCGGCCGCGCTCACATGAGCGCCGAGGAGTCCCATCAGAGGCCTCTCTTTCCGATGATGGCGAGGAATTCTCCCCGCGTCTTCTCGTTCGCACGAAAGGCGCCGCGAACCGCCGAGGTGATCATGTAGGATGATTTTTTCTCCACGCCACGCATCTGCATGCAGAGGTGTTCAGCCTCGATTATAACAGCAACCCCTTTCGGCGTGAGAACGGACTGGAGTGCATCGGCCACCTGCTGCGTAAGACGTTCCTGCACTTGAAGCCGCCGGGCAAAAACTTCAACAATTCTGGGAATCTTTGAGAGGCCAATGATCTTCTCGTCGGGGAGATAGCCCACGTGGGCAACCCCTTTAAACGGAAGGAGATGATGCTCGCAAAGAGAGAAAAAGTCGATATCTTTCACTGCCACGATTTCATCACATTTCTCTGTGAACACCGCATCGCCAACCACTTCCTCCGGCGTCTGCCTGTACCCTTGAGCGAACGTCATCCACGACTTGGCGACGCGGTTCGGTGTTTTCTCCAAACCTTCTCTTTCCGGATCTTCACCGATCTCCACCAGAAGGTCTCTAATCACTGATTCAATCTTTGCCTTACTTTCATCGTTCATAATGCCTCCTCCGAAAAACGTCTGTACCCCCACACCTCATCAGGATCATCGTGAACCTTCGGTTTTAGCAGCCAAACCCCGACATAGAACAGAGGAGTATCAAACAGTGCGAAAAAGAACTTGAACAAGTATGAATAATAGATGAGTGGAATGAGATCACCAAAGCTATTTACACTCTCCCCCAAATTGTTTGCATAATACAATATTGTCAGGATTGCCGTTGTGTCTACAAGCTGGCTCACCGTCGTGGAGAGATTGTTTCTCAGCCAGAGGTGCTTCCCTTTCGTGAGCCGCTTCCAGAAGTGGAAGAGGTGGACGTCCACGCTCTGGGCGACGAGATAGGCAAACATGGACGCCAGAACATTTCCCACCATGAACTTGTAGACCGATTCGAAGGTCGAGGTAGCGCCAGAGATGCCGCTCGCGTCCGGGGCGAGATGCCCCAAAGTCATCAGCCCGAGCATGAAGAAGTTCATGGCGAAGCCTGTCCAGACAAGCGTTTGAGCGCGGGCTTTTCCGTAAAGCTCACAAATCAGGTCGGTGGCGAGAAACGTGAAGGGATAGGCAAGAACACCGGCAGGAACCGTCAGTCCGAAGACAGTAACAAACTTTGTCGTCCCGATGATGTTCCCCAAAACGAGGGCTGTGATGAATATTCCGCTCAGGAAGAGAAAGAGCTTCTCTCTGAAGCTCATTCGCTCTCGGGACCGAAATAGTCGGTGTATATGGTCGGAGTCTCCCGGAGGCGGATTCGGTGGAGTCGAACGTCGCCCAGCTCCGGTTCAATCTGCTCCCACATCCAGATCACCATCAGCTCGGTTGACGGCTGCCGGCCTTGGAACCAAGGGATATCTTTTTCGATGGTAGAATGATCAAT
>LUOC01000217.1 GCA_001626655.1 Fidelibacterota bacterium REDSEA-S14_B6
ATTCACAGGGGCGGCTCTTTGTCGGTGACCGGGGCAACAGCAGGCTCCAGATCTTTGATCAGGACGGCAAACACATTTCCACGTGGACGCAGTTCGGTCGGCCGAGCGGTCTCTACATCGACGCGAACGATATCCTCTACTCGGCAGATTCAGAGTCCAACGCCACTTGGGGGAACAACCCCGGATGGAAGCGGGGCATCCGCGTCGGAAGTGCAGTGGACGGCTGGGTCACCGCCCTCATTCCCGATCCGGAACCGGACCCCGATAACGCCAGCACCACCGGCGCAGAAGGGGTGGCGGCGGACGCTAACGGCAACATCTACGGCGCCGAAGTGGGACCGAGGATGCTGAGAAAGTATGTGAAAAAGTAGGGCCGCCTGGGGACATTGGAATTACTGAGATAAAAATGAACTAAGACAGTAAGGCGGCTTTTATGACAAAACCACCGATAATCGAAACTAAGTGGGGTAAACAATGAAAACGAAAGCAGTCCTGTTAGCAGCGATTCTCTGCTCCGGAAGCGTGAGTGGAGAGAAGGGCAATCCGTTTGACATTTTTCGATATCGCAATATCGGTCCGACCCGAGGCGGTCGTGTGACGGCCGTAGAAGGGGTGATCGACCAGAAAGGGACCTTTTACATGGGGGCCACCGGCGGCGGTGTCTGGAAGACCACCGACTTCGGTCTGAACTGGATTAACGTCTCAGACGGCTTTTTCGCCACGCCGTCCATAGGCGCAATTGCCGTAGTACAGTCCAACCCGAATGTCGTCTACGTGGGGACAGGCTCGGACGGTATCCGCTCCAACGTCATCACCGGCAAGGGGGTCTACAAATCGACGGACGCCGGCAAGTCGTGGAAGCACGCCGGACTGACGGACGCGGGCCAGATCGGCGCCGTGGAGATTCACCCCGACAATCTTGAAGTCGTTTTCGTTGCGGCCATCGGACAGGCGTTTCATCCGAACAGTGAGCGTGGAGTGTTCAGGTCCAAAGACGGCGGGGAGAGTTGGGAGAAGGTGTTGTTCATCGCTGACACCGTTGGAGTTTCGGACATCGAGTTCTCGCCCGATGATCCCAAGACGATCTACGCCGCGGCGTGGCGGGCGGAGCGGAAACCGTGGACCATCATCAGCGGCGGGAAGAATGGCGGCATCTACAAGTCCCCCGATGGGGGTGACTCATGGGAGCTTAAGCGAAAGGGGCTCCCGGAAGGACTCATCGGAAAGATCGATCTCGCTGTCTCGGCGTCTGATCCGGATCGGCTCTCAGCCATTGTGGAAGCGCAGGGAGATGCGGGCGGGCTCTATCGCTCGGACGACCGCGGCGAGTCGTTCCGGCAGATAAGCGACCGAAAAGAGCTTGTGAACAGGCCGTTCTACTACACCAACCTTGAGTCCAATCCGCTGAACGCCGACATCCTTTTTTCAAACGCCAATCGGTTCATGCGGTCCGATGACGGCGGTGAGACGTGGCGCGTCCTCTCCACTCCCCACGGGGACAACCACGACATCTGGATCCACCCCGCCGACACCTCCCTCTGGGTGCAGGCTAACGACGGCGGTGTCAATGTCACCACCAACTCCGGAAAATCGTGGACGACCCAAACCAATCAGTCCACCGCTGAGCTGTATCAGGTGGAGGTGGACGATCAACATCCCTACTGGCTCTATGCGGGACAGCAGGACAACAGCACTATTTCAGTCCCGAGCCATCCGCCGCTGTATGCGCCGGGCGGCGGCATCAACCTCTGGACGGCGGTGGGCGGATGTGAAACGGGCCCGGCCGTCCCGAAGCCCGGCGAACCGTGGATTGTTTTCTCCAACTGTAAAGGGCGGTTCGGCACTTACGACAAGCGGACTGGGCAAGAGCGGCAGTACTATGTTGGGGCAGCCAACATTTACGGTCACAACCCGAGGGACATGAAGTTCAGATTCCAGCGCGTGGCGCCGATCCATGTTTCGCCTCACGACGCCAACACCGTTTACCAGAAGGTGAGACTTGGGAGATCATATCGCCGGACCTCACCGCTTTTGAGGCGGACAGGCAGGTCTATTCCGGCTCGCCCATCACTCGGGACATCACCGGTGAGGAGAATTACAGCACCATCTACTCTATCCGCGAATCGCCGCTGAAGGCGGGGGTCATCTGGGTGGGCGCCAACGATGGGCCTGTCCATGTTACACGGAACGGCGGGAAGAAATGGAGCAATGTTACGCCGAAGGGACTCCCACCCGGCGGCCGTGTGGATTCCGTGGAGCCGTCTCCCCACAAGCCGGGGAAAGCGTACATCGCCGTCCTCCGATACCAGCTCGGCGACTGGAAACCGTATATCTACAGAACCACGAACTACGGGAGAAAGTGGACTCTTCTGACTGACGGCAAGAACGGCATTCCTGCCGATTACCCCACGCGTGTGGTGAGGGAAGATCCCGACAGGGAAGGACTCCTCTTCGCCGGGACCGAGTTCGGTCTCTTTGTCTCCTTCGATGATGGCAAATCGTGGGAGCCGTTCCAGCAGAACCTCCCCGTCACGCCGGTAACGGACATCAAAGTCCACCGTAAAGATTTGGCCGTCTCCACCATGGGGCGGGGATTCTGGGTGATGGATGACATTTCACCACTGCATCAGTGGGAGCGGACAGTGGGAAAAAGTTCCGCTGATCTCTTCCAACCGAGGGACAGTTACCGCTACCGTGCCCGGGGGACTCGGCGGGGAACGGTGCCTGAGTATCCTTCTCCCGGCGTCATCATTGACTACATCCTTATTGAGGAACCGGGGGGAGAGATTACCATCAAGATTCGCGACAGCAGTGGCGAGACGATCCGTACATTCTCCAGCGCCGGACCTGAAAGCGGTGAACGCAGCACCACAGCCATGGGCACCGGTTTTACCATGCGGACCGGCACAACGCCCCTAAAGAAAAGCGCCGGGACTCACCGATTCCGTTGGGACATGAGGCACGCCGGCGCCTGGGATGAGAATCCATCGAGGGCTTTCCGAAACGGCCCTATGGCGGCTCCCGGAAAGTTTACCGTCACCATGAGCGTGGACGGGAAACCAAAACGTCAATCTTTCGAACTGCTGGCCGATCCCCGGATCGCGAAGAGCGGCGTGACGCAAGCTGATCTCGAAGCGCAGGAAAAACTAGCCCTTGAATTGAGAGATCTTCTCACACGCGCCAAAAAACTGGCCGCTGAGGAGGACAGTCCGAAAGATGCCCTGGTGACCGCCGGCGGGCCTTACCCTCAACCAATGCTCATCGATCAGATTCGGTACCTCGCTTCCATGATAGATCAAGCAGACCATCGTCCGGGACGAGATGCCTACGAACGCTACGAGGAACTGAAAAAACAACTTGAAATTCTATATAAATAGGATTACTGCTTTCTATCTTTGAAGGCTTTTAAATCACAAAGAAATTTGAAGCTACTTCATCTGACTGTGTTTCTTTTAAAGGATGAAATTCACATATTTGCTCTCTAGCGATCCAAAGAAAGGTTCTTCCTTTAAGAATCTTGAAGTAGCAATCTGTCTTGTCGCACTGATTCTAAATGCCTGTACTGATCCGGCCGATACACTCCTTACTGAAGAACAGAAAAAGGACAAATCTTTTGTTTTTCCACCCCATATGAATGAAGTGAAGTGCAACGCCTGCCATGGTTTAGAAACGAGGATTAGCAAAATCGGTGGCTTGATCAGCCACAACACAGGACAGGATTGTATCGAATGTCATTCCTTGGAGGGAGCTGGCAGTGGAGTTTATACTGTAGCAGGCTCTATTTTCCATGTTGATCAAGAAACACCCTTTCCCAATATACTTGTGAAGTTGTTCCCAAACAAAAGTCGAACTGGTAACCCGGTGGCGGTTTTAGAAGTAGATGGGTTAGGAAATTTTTATACCACAGAAGATATTATGCCTGGAGGTAAGGGTGATGGTGAAGTCGGAATGCTCTATCCCTCTGTTGTAACGGATGATAACCAGATTGATATGCCTATTGCCTTCAGCACTTCCATGGGAGGATGTAATTCCTGTCATGGGGTAAACATTCCAAGAATTTTCGCAAAATAACCTAATTCTATACAAAGCTCTGACTGACGGGACAACGAATCCGTTACTGTATATATTAACCCTTTCCAGACCTTTTGACTTCAATGAAAAAGATAGTCTCTATGATGAATAGTCAAAGAACAGATGATATCTAACCTATCAACAAAAAAAATCCTGTATCTCCTAATCATTATAGCACCATCCATCTTTCTGTTTGATTGTGCCTACGATGAATCAGTACCCTTAGTGATTAAACTAGATCGCGAATGGTCATTTCGAGAAGTTGACAGTTCAGAATGGTTCCGGGCCAAAGTCCCAGGAACGGTTCACACCGATCTCTTAACCAACAGCCAAATCTCCGATCCATTCGTGGGAAACAGTGAATTTGAATTGCGGTGGATTGAGGAGAAGGCGTGGGAGTACAAAGCGGAGTTTGACGCCAGCCGGACATTACTCCAACACGAAATTGTGGAGCTGGAATTTGAAGGGCTCGATACGTATGCCGACGTATTTCTAAATGGTCAACTGATACTGTCGGCGGATAATATGTTTCGCTCCTGGAAAGTTCCGTGCAAGGACTACCTGCAAGTGGGAAAGAACGAGCTGAAAATCATCTTCCATTCTCCCATCAGCCGCGGCCAGAGGAAATTGGATCGTCACCCCTACCTGATCCCAACCTCAAATGAACCGAAACCTGTCGGAGCCCAAACCAGTGTTCACACACGAAAAGCACAGTACCATTATGGTTGGGACTGGGGTCCGCGGCTGGTCACTTCCGGCATCTGGCGGCCTGTCACCCTCGCTGCG
>LUOC01000218.1 GCA_001626655.1 Fidelibacterota bacterium REDSEA-S14_B6
GGAATACGCAGGCCTTATCGAGGAGCAAGCGTCCCATGCTTCTCCTCTCGTCCGGAACAGAACAGCTATCGCTCTGGGCGCCATGGAATCGGCTCAGAGTGAGGAGAGCCTTCGATCGCTTCTTTCGGACTCAGAGCCAAACGTTCGATGGAACGCCGCTGTTTCCTTGGCGAAACACGGAGACGCCTCAGGCCGCAAGGAACTTCTGAACCTTCTTGATCGATCCTATTTCTTGCGGTTTGAGGATGTGGACCGGTACGAGAAGGAGCAGGCGATGATGGTTGCTGTAAAGGCCGCCGCTCTGTTGAATGACGATGAAGTGAACGAGGCGTTGAAGCGGCTGAGTGAAAAAGACGAAAACCTGAAATTGAGAGACATGGCGAGGAAAGCGCTTGTTCCTCAGGAGAGATTTGATGCCAGCTGAAGCTGAACAACCGTTGCAAGAGAAGAAATCATCCCAGCAGGCAACGGCCTCTGTGGGTGAAGGAACAATCAAGGAGAAGGTCCAGCGTCGTTCGTTTATCTCATGGCTTGCGGTGGCGTGGGTCGCCTTTGCCGCGGCAACTGGTGGTTTCTTCACCATGATCCTCAGAATCTTTTTCCCCAACGTTCTGTTCGAGCCTCCCCAGTCGTTCAAAATTGGGCCGCCAGATGAGTATGAGATCGGTCTCGTTGACATCCGCTGGCAGGCGAAGTTTGGCACTTGGATTATCAGGGATTCTGAAGGGATTTACGCACTCTCGACTGTCTGCACTCACCTCGGCTGCACGCCGAACTGGCTCGAGAATGAGAGCAAATTCAAATGTCCCTGCCATGGAAGTGGCTTCAGAAGATCAGGTATCAATTTCGAGGGCCCCGCGCCCAGACCACTCGAACGGTACAGAATTGTGATGGCTGACGACGGGCAGATTCTGATAGATAAGAGTAAGAAATTTCAGTACGAAAAAGGGCAGTGGTCCGATCCCGAGGCTTTCCTGGTCGTATAGGGCAGCCGCATCTTAGAGGAGAAATAAGGTCCGAGACATGAGCGACAAAAAGAATATATTCGAGCGTTTCGGGGAATCACAGGTGTGGAAATCTATCTTCCGTTCCGGTGTTCCAAGAACCCGCAGGCAGAGGATGATGTCCGTCCTCAACAGTGTGTTTCTTCATCTTCACCCTGTCCGGCTTCCCCGCCATGCGGTAAAGCTGAAGTTTACCTGGTGCATGGGGGGGCTCACATTTTTCCTGTTTTTGGTCCTCACTATTTCTGGAATTCTCCTCATGTTCTATTACCGCCCGACGGCGGAGTACGCCTACACCGATATGATCGATCTCGGTGAGCAGGTGCCTCTCGGCATCATGAGAGAGATCCATCGGTGGGGGGCCCACGCTATGGTCATTACCACATGGCTCCATATGTTCCGAGTTTTCATGACCGGTTCTTACAAACCGCCGCGGGAGTTCAACTGGTCCATTGGTGTTCTTCTTCTCGTCCTTACTCTGCTCCTCAGCTTCACAGGCTATCTACTGCCTTGGGATCAGTTGGCTATGTGGGCTATCACAGTGGGAGGAAACATGGCGAGGGCTACGCCTTTTGTAGGGCACGAAGGGCCCGGAGCAGCACTCTTGTCAATTGGAGACATCAACTTTATTAACATGGGTGCCGACGCAAAATTTGCCTTACTTGGTGGTCGATTTGTCGGGGAGGCAGCCCTTTTAAGGTTTTATGTGCTGCACTGCATTGGATTGCCGTTCGTAGTGATGATCCTCATGGCCGTACACTTCTGGCGCGTTCGGAAAGACGGCGGAATCTCAGGGCCGACATAGAGAAAAAACTTCGGACGAATGGAACCGTTTAAGAACTTTATCGATGTTCTGACTCAGCCTACGCTGATGCTGACACTCGCCATGTTCACCTTTCCGTTCTTCTTTCCCATGAACGACTGGTTCGACAAATGGAACCGGCGTCTGAGACTGAACCTGCTCTGGACCAAGGCTGGCCTCATAGCTGTGATAATCGGTCTGACACTCTTCTTTGTAGTGGGTGTTCAGGACGCCGAGTTCCGGCTCATCATGCTAAAGCCCGACAATGTGCCGATCGTAGGCCTCATTTTCCTCGTCTACTTCTTCATGTGGGTCAGCATGAAACAGGCTTCAGATAACGATAAGCTGTTGTCCACCGGTGAAAAGCCGAACGAGTACCACGATCCCGATGAGAAAGTGCTCGTCTGGCCCGACCTTGTTTATGTTGAGTTCATCAGCCTGATTCTCTGTATGTGCCTGCTGTTGGTCTGGTCTATAGGACTGGACGCGCCTCTCGAGGAGCCGGCCAATCCTGCCGCCACGCCGAACCCCTCCAAGGCGCCGTGGTACTTTCTCGGACTTCAGGAAATGCTCGTCTACTTTGATCCTTGGCTCGCTGGCGTGGTCTTCCCGACCATCATAATCTTTGGACTTATGGCCATCCCCTATCTCGATAAGAATCCTGAAGGGTCGGGCTACTATCAATTCAAGAATCGGCGGCTGGCGATTTCGATCTACATGTTCGGCTGGATCATTCTCTGGGTGCTTCTCATTATAATAGGAACATTTCTCAGGGGGCCCAACTGGAACTTCTTTGGCCCGTTTGAGTACTGGGACATCCATAAGCTAGAACCGCTCACCAACATCAACCTGTCGGAGATTATCTACATCAAGCTCTTTAACACGGGGTTGCCGAGCAATATTCTGGTGAGGGAGATTTTCGGATTTATCGTCGTCTTTGGATACTTCCTCGTTTTTCCGCCCCTCCTTGCTAAGACGGTCCTGAAGAGGATTTACCTGCAACTGGGGAATTTTGGTTACGGTGTATTCGTATTCCTGCTGCTCTGCATGCTTTCACTTCCGATTAAGATGTATCTGAGATGGATATTCAATTTGAAATACCTCATAGCGATTCCGGAGTATTTCTTCAACATTTAGGGTTCTAGAGTGGAGAGACAGGAGAGACACTATAACATTCTGAGCCTGAACAAACTGTTCGGCATTTCCAGCATATTCTTCCTTGTCCTGCTGATTTGGACATTCGCCGACGATTACGACAGAACGTGGAAAGATTATCAGAGAGAGTTCCGGCGTATGGACACGGAACTGACAGCGGAGCTCCGAACTGCGGAACAGGCGAGGGTTGCAGAGACTGCCGACTACAAGGAAGCATCGGATAAACTTGCTAAGGCGACCGCAGCCCTGGAATCACAGGCCGAGGACCTGAAGGTTCTGGAGGAGCAGCGGAAGAAGATCGATGCGGAGTACTACAAGGTCCAGCAGGAACAGGCGTTTGCCAAGTCTCTGTACGACGTGGCGAAGTATGAGTATGAAGCCGCTGTGTCGCACTATGATGGCCCGGCCGAAAAGCAGAAGCGGGAGATGGAGGTGGACGAGGCGAAGAAAACCGTCAGCGCCCTTGAGCGGCAGATTGAGGTTTATTCCCGCAAGCTTACCACCATTGATATCGGCTCCATGACGATCGGTAACCGCATGGCAAACGCGGTTCGAGATCTGCCCGTAATCGACTTCATGAATCCATATCTAAAGATTGATCAGATTATCATTCCTGACATCACGGACGATATGAACATCGTCCAGATGCCGAAAGTCGACCGCTGCACAACATGCCACTTGGGAATCGACAAACCGGGATTCGAAGACGCGCCACAACCATACACCACGCACCCCAATCTCGATCTGTTCTTAGCGAGTGCGTCCTCCCATCCCATGGAAGATTTCGGCTGTACGAGCTGCCACGCCGGAAGAGGTCGCGGCACCGACTTCGTTACAGCGGCTCACACCCCCAGCTCCCACGAGCAAGAAGAGGAATGGGTGGAGAAATACCACTGGCATGAGATGCACCACTGGGAAACTCCCATGTATCCGACTCAATACACTGAGGCAGGATGTCTCAAATGTCATTCAAGCGAGCCGTTCATCCCCGGCGCCGATGACCTGAACATCGGTCTTACCCTTTTCGAAAAGGCGTCGTGCAACGGCTGTCACCTTGTGGAGCGGTACGAGGGGAAGCTTGTCCAGCGGGCTGGTCCGAATCTTTCTCACCTCGCTTCCAAAACAACGAGGGAGTGGGCCTACCGATGGATCGATGCGCCCCGCGATTTCAGGCAGAACACCTGGATGCCCCACTTCTTTGACGCTGTCGAATGGGACGATGAAGAAGATCAAGCGAGAGCTGACCAGGAGATCCACGCAATCGTTGACTATCTTTTTGACAAGAGCGCCGGCTTCGATCTGGAAGCCATGCCGAGGCTCGGCAACGCAGAGCGGGGCGAATACCTTTTCAACAACCTCGGTTGCGAGGGGTGTCATAAGCTGGAGTTGGAGCTTGAGCAGACGCCTTACACGCTGGCATCTCTCCGACAGGAACATGGCCCGAACCTCACCGGCCTCGGATCAAAGACAACTCAGGAGTGGCTTTTCAACTGGCTGAAGGATCCCAAGAAATATCATCCCGAAACTCGCATGCCCGACTTGAGATTGTCAGACGTTGAAGCGGCGGACCTTGCCAGCTACCTTCACAGCTTTAGTAATGATCCGTTCATGGCTTCGTCAGTCCCGTCGGTGGACGAGGGGGTGCAGTTGGATATCGCCTTCCAGTTCCTCATTAAGACTAATTCTGACAAAGTCGCCAAGGAGACTCTCACCTCCATGGATTTGGCGGAGATGCTGGATTATAACGGCGAAAAACTGCTCCAGCATTACGGCTGTACGGGGTGTCATCTGATTCCCGGTTTTGAGAATGCCAAACGGATCGGTGTCGCTCTCGATGGCGAGGGGAGCAAGCCTCTCAACAAGCTCGATTTCGGCTACACCTCCATCCCACACACAAAGATTGATTGGTTCACCCACAAGGTGAAGGATCCTCGCGTGTTCGATCTGAACAAGGTGACGGGCCCTTACGACAGATTAAAAATGCCCGACTTTGGCTTTACGGATGGAGAAGTAGAAAAGATTGTTACCGTTATAATGGCGCTTAACAATGACGATGGTCGGGAAAAGCCTGTTTCAGCTTCGAGGAGTTTTGTTGAAGAGGGACAGTGGATCATCAAGGACAACAACTGTATGGGCTGTCACCTTATCGAAGATCGGGGTGGAGACATTGTTGTGAATTTTACGGCTCCTGAGTATGCGCCCCCGAATCTGAATACGGAGGGTGAAAAAGTACAGCCCCACTGGCTCCTCGATTTCTTTGAGAAGCCGATTACGATCAGGCCGAATATTCTGGTCCGTATGCCTTCATTTCATCTGGGCGAAGAAAAGTGGAACAGTCTCATCAAGTATTTCCAGTATTATGATGGTCAGACCACGCCGTACGAAGGCGACTTCTCTCCGCGAGAAAACAGTATCGCTTTCCGTGCCGGAGAAAAAATCCACGAGATGGGCGCTTGCAACAATTGTCACTATTATGGAACGACTGAACCGCTACAGGAGCCCCAAACATGGGCGCCGAACCTTGCGCTCACCAAAGAGCGTTTGAGACCCGACTGGGTCGATGCCTGGATGAATGATCCTCAGAGCATCATGCCGGGAACTAAGATGCCCCGACCGTATATTCCCACTGAGGAAGAACTTTCGACGGCTGACGCTTCCGAGGTTTTTGGAACGGATCTCATGAAACTGGCAGGGGACGAAGAGACCATGATCAGAGGCTTGACCGACTATATCTATGCGATCCCCGGAAAGATCGATATTTCGGCGGAGATTCAAGCATTTTTCGATGAGAACGGCTACGGATTTCTTGAGGGAGAAGAGGAGACCGATGACTGGGACGAGGAGGACTGGGAGGAAGAGGAATGGCAAGACTAGATCTGCTCCCATACACAAAAACGAAGGAGATTACACTATGCGCTATGTAACTAAGACAGCTGTCCTTTCGGTACTGCTTCTTTCGCTTTCCGGCGTCTTGTTTGCCGGCGGCATTAGAGGAACGGTAAAGTACGAAGGTAAAGTTCCGAAGATGAAGCCGATAAGGATGGCCGCCGATCCCATATGCGACGGTCTGCACACTCAAGGCCCCGCTAGAGCAGAATGGCTACTGGCCGGTCCCGAGGGTGTGTTGAAAAACGTCTTCGTCTACGTTGAGAAAGGCTTGGAAGGCAAGGAATTCAAAGCGCCCGAAACTTCGGTGACGATTGACCAGAAGGGGTGCGTTTATGTGCCTCACGTCTCCGGCGTTCAGATTGGGCAAAAGATCGACATTCTCAACAGCGACGGAACACTGCACAATGTGCACGCTATGCCGAAGGTGAAAAACAATGTCGCCTTTAACGAGGCGATGCCCGGCGCTCGAAAAAAAATCACCAAACGGTTCAGTGAGAAAGAGGTGATGGTTCGAATCAAATGCGATGTTCATCCTTGGATGGGCGCTTTTGTCGGCGTACTGGATCATCCGTTCTTCGCCGTGACAGATGATGCCGGCAACTTCGAGATCAAGGGGCTTCCGGCAGGTACGTACACCGTGACGGCGTGGCACGAGCGCCTGCCTGCAAAAAGTGCCACTGTCACCGTGAAGGGCGATGGAGACGCCACCGCCGATTTCGTCCTGAAGCGGCCGCCCAAAAAGAAAAAGTAGGAAAAGCTCATGAGACGCTAACCGTCTCGAGGGAAGAATGAATGCAAGAAGCTCGTCAGATCTGGCGGGCTTTTTGTTTTTGAGGAGGTTGATAT
>LUOC01000219.1 GCA_001626655.1 Fidelibacterota bacterium REDSEA-S14_B6
CCCTAAAGGCGCTCCGCCGACGTTTTCACCGGTCCATCCAACGCAGATGTACGAGACGCTCGCCGGGGTCGGCATCTTTGCCCTTCTCTGGAACCTCCGGACGTGGGGCCGCCCAGCGGGGAGCCTCTTCGCACTTTACCTCATGCTGGCGGGAACGGAACGGTTCCTCATCGAGTTTATACGAACGAATGACAAGTACCTTTTCGGCCTCAGTGGCGCGCAGATTATTTCCACCCTTATGTTTGTTATCGGAGCGTTCCTTATCATCAAACTGGGAAAAACCTCGGATCATGACTCCGCTGCGGGAGCGGAAAAACCGACACCGGACTAACCGGCTCCTCCTCAGCCTGCTGTTTCCGGTCTTCCTCGACACCGTCCTCGGCGCTCAGCCGGCGGTGACGGAGTGGAGGCAAATCCAGATCTCTTCAGCTGCGGAATTCACCGCGACGCGAATTGCCGTAAGTCGGTTTGGAGACGTCTATCTCCTCGATGCCGACCGGTCACTTCTGGCACGGCTCTCCCACGACGGACGCCACATCAGGACGGTGGGGGGATGGGGTGAATCTGGCGAACTGTTTACCGCCGGCACTGACCTGACCGCATCCCATGGATTGGATATTCTCCTCCTCGACAGCGATACGCACCGCCTCATCCGGTTCGATCGGCAGTTGAATTTTCTGAACGAGATCGATCTACACAACAGTGAGTACGGATCGGAGTTTCCCGACGCCGTTGCGAGAAACCGTGCGGGGGAGGTTGTCGTCGCCAGTGATTCGGACGACAGGGTGACGTTGATCAATCTTGGCGGGGACGTTCTGTCTGTCATGGGCGACGATAAGTACGGTGAAGACCGGTTCGGTCACGTGACAGCCGTCGCCGTGAACGATCGGAATGAGATCGGCGTTATCGATGAGGGGCGCCTGCTGGTGGTAATGAACAGGAGCGGAAGGCTTCTTTGGCGGCGGCAACTCGAGACACAATCGAGCTTTATCGAAGGTGTGGGGGAGTCGTGGCTCATCGGTAGCAGCAGCGGTGGATTTACTCTGGTCGACCGCGATTCGCAAACCGCCGTTGCCGAGGTGCAACCTTTGCCCATAACCGTCGCCGACATGGCTGTGGACGGGGAACGCGTTTTCATTCTTGGAGAAGGAGGGGTGATTTTCACTGCCTCACTGACTTTTGATGAATAGGTTTCTCATCTGTCTTTTCACTGTTTCGCTCCTGTCCGCCGAGGAGGAGGCGGAGATTCTTGTCTCTATTGAGAGCGAGACGGAAGTGATAAACGTTGCTCCCGGAGATTCGATTGTCGCGCTTCAGAATCGTTTTGTCGTTGAGGGGTCGGTGAAACTTGAGGGAGCGCCGATCTCGTTTGATCTGGCCGGCATTGAGGGGACACTGAAATTACATGATCCACTACAAGAGTCGCTGTGGCTGACGGTCACTTATGATTATTTGAAGGGCGATTTCCCGGCGTTCGTCGCCTCGTCAGCGAGCACGCTTCCAACTCTGGAGACCGGCGCGAAAGCAAGCGAGAGAAAAGCAGTTGACCGCAAGCAGGCGGGAGGGGCGCCGAAACTTCCTGTGGTGGCCGATGGGCAGTTTTCAAGATCGATCGGCTTCTCGCCCGGGGCCGGCATGCTGATGAACGGCGGACTCCAACTGAACCTGCAAGGGAAACTGAGCGAGGAGATGACCATCGCCGGTGTACTTTCAGATCAGAACAGCCCGATTCAGCCGGAGGGAGATACGCGGTCCCTGAACGAGATTGATAAAGTTTTTGTTGAAGTGACTCACCCATCTGGCGTTATTCAAGCAGGAGACGTAGATATTTCGCTCCGCAAAGGGAGGTACCAGCGCCACAACCGACGGATCGAGGGCCTCAGTTTTTCGTCCAATCGCAGCAGTGGTGACATGGCGTTCATCCTCGGAAGCGCCCGGGGCAGGTTCCGTTCATCAGAGTTCCGAGGTGAGGACCAAAACCAGGGCCCGTACCGGCTCACCGGAAAGGACGGCAGCCGGAGAATTATGATCACAGCCGGTTCTGAGAAAGTGTGGCTGGACGGAAAACCGATGGAGCGGGGTGAATCAGCCGACTACACCATCGACTACTCTCAATCTGAAATCACCTTTACACCGAAGCGGTTGATCGATGCCAACAGCCGAATCGCGGTGGAGTATGAATACTCCGATTTCGGTTTTCAGAGGCGTGTTTCGGCGGCCTCGGCCTCCCGCCAGTTCGCAGACGGCATGGGGTCGTTCTCCCTCAGCTGGATCCATGAGGCCGATGACATTTCCAATCAGTCTCTTTTCGCCCGCACCTCCGAGGAACGGTTGGCTCTCGCCGCCGCCTCGGCCGCCGCCGTGAAAAGATCCCTTGCCATTCCAGACTCCACCGGTGATTACGTACGGGATTTCAGTCCCGATGAGAGCGGCGATTCGATATACGTTTACGTGGGGCGCAAGGAGGAATCTCATGTTCAGCATTACTCCGTCGGATTTCACAACGCCGGCGGCAATGGACTCTACGCTCGACGGGTGACGCCGGAAGGGCGGCTCTACTTCGTCTACATTCCACAATCGGAGCGGACACAGCATACTGACCTCTACGTACCGTGGAAGACAGTAACCGCCCCACAGTCACAGCAGGTGGCGAACTTTACGGCCAGATTTGATCTCTCTGACAGGACTGCTATTTCACTTGAAATGGCCGGTTCCGGGTTGAATCCGAACAGGTTAGCCCAATCGGTTAATCGGGCTGGAGGGGTCGCCGGAGAACTGTCCCTGACCCACGCGGCGACCCTTCCGGGCAGCCTTGGCGAACTGTCGTTGAGAGCCGAAACACGGGGATCTGGTGACGGCTTCCGGGCTCTCCAGCGTGAATCGCAAATCGAGTTCTGGCGGGCGTGGAACCTTGAACGGACAAGATGGGAATCGGCGCAGAAGGACGGCCTCCGCCGGCAGGTGTCACAGCTGACCCTGTCACATGACCTGTCGCGGGCCGGGACATCCAGCCTCACCATCGGAAAATACTTTGACGGAGGTCAGGAATCTCACCGGAAAAGTTGGTCGTCCCGCTACTCGAATAAGCTGTTCAATTCCCTCTCTCTGGAGTTCAGTGATGCTGAAAGGGTGTCGCTCATTCAAAGTGTAAGCGATTCGCGGTGGCGCCGCGGGAGCATCTTTGCATCGCTTTTCAGCGGAAAGGTCCACCCCTATTTCCGGCGCGAAGAGGAGATTCGGACGAGAGAAATGAAGTTTGATGAAACGGGCGGGGGAATCCGACTGGAGAGGCAACTCCTTAGCGGAAACTTCGGGATTGTCCGCAGGAACGATTACAGCGGTAAGTCTCCTTCCACTCAGTGGCGCCGGGAGGGGGAGAGCTGGCTTGGTGAAATCGACCTCAAGGCGCGCCCTGCGAAATCTGTGCATGCGACACTGACCGTGAAACAGCGATTCAAGGCGTTCAATGACGGCCGTGACGATCTCAACTATCGCCTGGCGCGAGGATCGGCGCGGTACAGTCCCCGGCGCGGCAACACCCGGGCGAGCCTCGATTTCAGACTGGAGAGGAGTCTCTACGAGGAAAAGATCGTGGTCTACGATTCCGTCGCTCACGGAATGGGCCAGTACCGGTACGACAGCGCTACGGGACTTTACATTGAAGATCCCGCCGGACATTACGCCGCTTTTCGTCTGCCGTCCGGAAACCGCTCTCCTGCGACGCGATTTGTGGGGGGAGTCAGACTGCACCAACGGTTCCGAAACCTGTCGGAATCGTTCTTGAGAGACCTCACATGGCGGTTCATCGGTTCGGTGGACTATACGGGAAGTGAAGTGACATACCGCTCCGTGATGCTCCCAACCCTCGATGATCCCGGTCTGAACCGTTCTCGCCTGAGCGGGCAGACAGAACTCCGTTACGCCCCCGGCAAAGGCCGGAGAAGGGTTGGTCTGAAAGGGGCGGGGAGCCGGGATGTGGTATCTCAGTCAATTCAGGAATCGAGGGACCGGCTGAGACGGGAGGTCTCCCTGAACTGGGAGGAGCCCCTCAACGACACATTTATCATGATCGTTGACCTGTCCCGTAGGGCGGTAAACCACGAATCGTCTTTTGCGTCTAGGGCGAGAGACACCGATGGATGGTACTCCCAGAGCGGTCTCAGATGGCGGAGGGACCGGTCGATGCAGTTCGGTGGAGATTTGATCCTCGGCGGAGATCGTGGAACAAGCGTGCTTGGGACACACGATGTGAACATTAAGGGAGTAGAACTGGAGACGCTTCTCTTTCCGGGGCGGCGGGGAAGAGTGGACGGTTCGGTGGGGATGATTGTGGTCAAACATGCGGGAAACGGTCCCGCATTCCTGCCTCCCGAAGCGGCCCGGGGACTTCAGCCGGGGTCAAACCTGAAAGCGTCCGCCACGGCCATGCTCAACCTGACCGAGTCGCTGATGCTGAACCTGAACACCACCTATCTTCACGACGCCGTTCACGAAAACTTCCTCATGTTTACAGGAGAACTCCGTGCGTCGTTTTAGACAGAAATTCGTGTTGGCGCTTTTCGTCCCAGCGGTGATGCACGGGGAAGACTCGCTTAGCATCACTGTGAATCCTCACTGGGCGGAGGTAGGAGAGCGGATCGAAGCGGGAATCGAAGCGTGGCGGCTGCGAACCGTAACAGAGGGGAGACTGAACGCGATTCTACACCTCGAGAGCATTGCGCAGTCCGATTCAGGAGGAATCCGACTTCTTTGGGCGAACAACCACGGCAGACCGGTGGCTGTTGATTCTGTTATCCTTGCCGGAAAAAGCGCTTATTCGCCAGCAGTAACGGAGCGTATCACCAAGCCGTTCCGAAATAAAACCGCCTCCGGGAAGACGGTAGATGAGGTCCGGTCGGAGCTGTCCAGCTACACCTTTATCAAACTTGAGAAAACGCCTTACTACGCACGATTCCAACAAGATCGGATCGCTCTTGTTATCCCCGTCAGGAGTTCTGTGGACAACCGCTTCTCAGGGATCGTGGGATATCTCCCCTCACCTCAGGGGAGGGGCCGCCTCACCGGCGACGTCTCATTGAGTTTTTCCAATCTGTTCGGGTATGGCGCATCAAGTAAAATCCGGTGGGCCCGAAAAGATGAGCGTTCACAGCGGTTCTCTCTCAAAGAGTCGGTGCCGTTCATTCCCGGGACTAACCTCGGCGCCGGTTTCGGCATCTCTCAGTCTCTCCAGGATGGGTTCTACCTTCGGCGCCGCAGGGAGATTGAACTGACCTCTCATTCGAAAACGTACGGCACTCTGTCTGTGGGGACATCGGAGACGGTGACCTCTCCCACCGAATCGGGCAGGAGGGGTGGATTAACGCAGTACCGGAGCCGTGCCGTCACATTGGGGCAGTCGTTCAGGAGAGGGAAGGGGACAGTTTTACGCGATGGGATTTTTCTTGAATCCCGCCTCGAACTGGGCGACTTGAAAATGAGTGATGGAAAGAACGGACTGCTGGCGGTGGGCCGGTTTCACGGCGGATGGACGAAAACGATCTCGCCCCCTTGGAGTGCTTTCGTCTCATTCCGGGCAGGAAGGGCCATGGTCTCCGATCAACAGGTTCCCGCTGGAGAGAAGTTCAGGTTCGGCGGAGCCTCCTCTCTTCGGGGATTCGGAGAGGAGCAGTTCGCCGCCGACTGGATGGTGATCCATCAGAGTGAACTGAGGTACGATTTGGGAGAGAACATTGTATTCTACGGATTCGTCGACGGCGCACTGACTTCTGTGGCACGGCAGCCGTTGGCCCTCGGAATAGGATTCAAGCAGCCGACAACGATCGGAATGTTGTCGGTGGAGTATGCCTTCAGTCGCGACGACCGGCCGTCGCAGGGGAAGATTCATCTTCGAATTTCTGGGAGAATTGGATGAAAAAACGGATAGTCGACTATCTTCAGAAGCAGTCCGGGAAACCGCTGAGGCGCCGTGAACTGGCGAAGAGATTGGGGATAAAGGAGAGTGATTATCGGTCGTTCCGCCGCGTGGTCAAAGAACTGATCGACAGTGGCAAAATCTTGAGAGTGAGGGGAGGCGCTCTCGTGCTCGCTTCCTCCGGCGATCGCCTGTCCGGAACGCTGATGCTCACAAGTCACGGATACGGTTTTGTCACCACCGAGGCGCGATCGAGGGACATTTTTGTCGGCAGGAAGAACCTCGGTGGCGCGCTCCACGGCGACACTGTAGAGGTGGTGGTGCTGCCTAAAAGCCGAAGGCATCGGAGCGAAGGAATCGTTGAACGGGTAATATCGCGCCGTACCGATCAGTTCATCGGTATTGTGGTGTCGGAAAGGGGGCGGCTCGGACTCCAGATTGAGCCAGTCTCACCGAGGCGCGGAGTTGTCCTCGAGGGGAAGAAGGGCGACAGGCTGTCGTCCGGCGACATTGTGCAGGCGAAGGTGTCGGACTGGGGTAGCTCCGATTCGCCCGTCACCGCCCGCCTTGTCAGTCGGATCGGATCCATTGAGAATCCGGAAGACGATATGGCTGTCGTCTGCTTCAAGTATGATCTGACTCCCGAATTCCCGTCCATCGTCGAGAAGGAGAGCCAGAGGTGGTCCGAGAAAGACATTAAGGGGGAGATTCCAAACAGAACTGACTTGAGGCACCTGACCGCCCTCACCATCGATCCCTCCGACGCCCGGGATGTAGACGACGCCATCTCTCTTGAGTCTCTTTCGAACGGAAACGTGAGAGTTGGAGTACATATCGCCGATGTCTCTTTCTTTGTTCGAGAAAAATCTGAACTGGACCGTGAAGCGCAGAAACGGGGAAACACAGTCTACTTCGCGGAAGGGACGGTAAGGATGCTTCCGGATAACCTCTCCGCCGACCTCTGTTCGCTCCTGCCCGAAGTGGACCGCCTCGCCATGTCGGTGCTGATGGAACTGGATAGCGGCCTCAAAGTCGTTTCAACGCGAGTAGAACAGACCGTGATCCGAAGCCGCGGCGCCCTCGCCTACGGAGAAGTGCAGACTGTTCTTGACGGTAAAAAGAAAGGGCCGTTCGTCAAAGAGTTGATGGAGATGAACCGGATCGCCAAAGGACTTACCGCCGATCGGGACAAGGCCGGAAGTATCGATTTTGACATTCCCGAGCCGATCTTCAAGTTCAAGGACGGCGGCATTCCCCACGAGATTTCGCCCAGCGAGCGGCTCGAGAGCCACCGTCTTGTGGAAGAGTTTATGCTGCTGGCAAACAGGGAGGTCGCAAGAAAAGTGACCAAGAGAAGGAAGCGTAAAGATGAATTCATCTTCCGAATTCACGATGAACCGACCGCCGATGACATGGAGCGGTTTGTCGGTGTCCTGCGCCGGCTGAACCTTGGCGAGTCGATTCCGCCTCGGCTGAAGCCCGCCGATTTCAGGGATATCCTCGCCATGGTGGAGACGTCCCCCTACCGGGCTCTCATCGAAAAACTGGCGCTCAGAACCATGTCAAAAGCTGTCTACACCGTCCACAATCGTGGTCACTTCGGACTCGCTTTCAATACTTACACCCATTTCACTTCCCCCATTCGCCGCTACTCCGATCTGATGGTTCACCGCTACCTCAAGAAACATATCCTCCGGCACAGTGAGATG
>LUOC01000022.1 GCA_001626655.1 Fidelibacterota bacterium REDSEA-S14_B6
ATACTGGACAAACGATATCGGTATTCTGGACAATTCGACCTGCCGCTGCGGAAGAACCCACGCACGGTCACCCGGCGGCATTATCGGCAGGGCCGACGATATGATCGTTTACCGCGGCGCCAAGTTTTATCCGGCGCAAGTCGAAAAGGCGCTACGATCCTTTCCTCAAGTGACGGATGAGTTCCGCATCAGGATGACGACTGATTCTGGCAAAGGGACGGACATCTGTACTGTGGTGGCCGAGTACCTCGGAGAGAACCACAGCGAAGCGAGCGACCTGGCTAGGTTGAGACAAGAGCTCGGGAATGAACTGCAAGTAAAGCCGTACGTGGAATTCGTCCCTCCCAACAGTTTGGAGCGGACTGTCTTTAAAGCTAAGCGACTTCAGGATGATCGGGAGAACCACGATGGATGAGATTAGACAATTTGTTGAAGATGAGATTATTCCGCTAGAACCGCTCCTTCTAAGCGGTGACTTCGCGTCCCTCTATCCGTTGCTTGATGAAAAGCGAACGAAAGTCAAGGATGCCGGTTGGTGGGTCCCCTCTCTCACTGCGGCTGAAGGAGGCATGGGAATGTCACTGCCGGAATTTGCAGAACTGAGTGAAATCCTTGGCAGATCACCGCTCGGCCACTTCGCCTTCAACAACAGAAAGAGACGTATCTCAAACCGCTAATTGATGGCAATATAAGAAGCTGCTTCGCCATGACTGAACCGGACCGTCCCGGATCGAATCCGACGTGGATGGATACCACCGCTACTGAAGATGGTGATCATTACATTCTCAACGGGAGGAAGTGGTTCACTTCCGCCGCTGACGGCGCCTCCTTCTGCATCGTCATGGCAGTGACTGACCCCGACAGTCAAAACAGGTATTCCCGGGCCAGCATGTTCATCGTTGAGACGGACAATCCGGGTTTCAGGATTGTGAGGAACATCTCCGTCATGGGCGATTCCGGTGAGGGCTATTTCAGTCACTCGGAGGTGGACTTCGAGGAGTGCCGTGTTCCCAAATCGGCTCTGTTTGGTAAGTCCGGGAGCGGATTCAAACTGGCGCAGGAGAGGCTTGGGCCCGGCAGGATTCATCACTGCATGCGGTGGATCGGCATCTGCGAGAGGGCGTTCGATCTCGTATGCCAGAGGGTTTCCGACAGGATGATTTCTCCTAAGAAGCGCCTTGGGGAGGAAGGTGTCATCCAAGAGTGGATTGCCGAATCACGGGCTGATATTGATGCAGCGCGACTGCTTGTCTTGAAATGTGCCAACGCAATTGAGACAGAGGGGCCTTATTCCGCAAGGACGGATGTTTCCATCATCAAGTTCTTTGTTGCGGAGGTGTTGAAGAAAGTCCTGGACATGGCTATTCAAGTTCACGGCGCGTTAGGGATGACAGACGATACCCCCCTCGCTTTCTGGTACCGGCACGAACGAGGGGCCCGGATTTATGACGGCCCCGATGAAGTCCACAAACGGACCGTGGCAAGACAGATATTGAAAAATTACGGTACATAATGATTTGGCTCTATTATTGTGCTAAAGCCCAACATCTCTTGGCACTCTCAACCCCGGCATGAATGCCGGGGCTATGGATGAGTAATCCCAAATTTGGTGTGAACAATAACTTGCCCCGATTCTTAAATCTGGGCACTGAGGAAGAAAAAGGGAAAGGGATCCATCCCAAAGGAAATGCCTATTGAGCAGAGAAGGTACAATTACCGTTCGTCCCGATGAACGGTTTGATGAAAACAGACTATCTGAATATCTCCACGGAAAACTAGAGGGAGCCAATCTCCCCCTCACCGTTCGCCAGTTTGGTGGAGGTGCGGCAAATCTTACCTACCTTCTCAAATATGACGATCATGAATATGTCCTCCGTCGGCCGCCTCTGGGACCGCTGGCCCCCACCTCCCACGATATGTCGAGGGAATTCAAGGTTCTGTCCGTGCTTCACAAGGCGTTCCCCCTCGCGCCTGAGGCGTTCATCTACTGTGATGATATTGATATCATCGGCGCCCCATTCTTCATCATGGAGCGTCGGCACGGCATTGTGGTCCGGAAGGAAATCCCCGAAGTGTTTTCCAATTTGGAGGACGCGCCTCGTCGTATGAGTGAGGCGCTCGTTGATGTATTAGCGCAGTTCCATTCCGTTGATTATAATCACCTCAGGCTTGCCGATCTCGGCAAACCGGGTGGTTTTCTCCAACGACAGGTGGAAGGGTGGTACAAGCGATGGATTGCAGCAAAACATGAGGAATTGAAAGAGATGGACGACCTCTATGTCTGGCTGAATGAAAACCTCCCTTCACAGAGCGACGTTTCCCTCGTTCACAACGATTACAAGCTCGACAATCTTATGCTGGCGAAGGACGATCCCGGCAAGGTGGTGGCTGTCTTCGACTGGGATATGTGCACGCTGGGGGATCCCCTGAGTGATCTCGGCTCCCTCCTCTGCTACTGGAGCGAGACGTCTGATCCTCCCTTTTTCAGACAGGCATCCATGATGCCGTCCCATGACCGATTCTTAACGAGGGAGGCGCTCGCGGAACGCTACGGTGAGAGGAGCGGCAGGGATCTGTCAAACATCAAGTTCTACCATGTTCTCGGGCTGTTCAGATTGGTGGGGATTGTGGCCCAGATATACATCCGATTTGTCAGAGGGCAGACTGACGACAAGCGGTTCAGCGCTTTCGGCGAGATGATCCCCCTCGCCGCCCGCTACGCCGTCAACCTCATTGAGGCGCCGTGACTCGGCCGAAGCCGGAATAGGTCAAGCTCCCGAGGTAAAGCATCCCTTCATGTTCTTCCACGCTGGTGATCGGTGAAAATGATTCAGGCGAAGGGTCCTGAAGATTGTATACTACGTTTCCGTCGCCATCGATGCCGAGAACAAATCCGTACCGCTCGGGCGCCGGCTGGATCGCTTCAGGCAGTCGGAGGATCAGTTTTCTCATAACGGGGTTGTCAGCCAGATTGTCAATGATCGGCTGACGCGTAGAAGGAAATGCGATCCAGTAAACTCCTTTTCCGTTGGATGAGATACCATCGGGGAAGCCGGGGAGTGCGTCCATCAGCACTTCGCTCTTGCCGCGAAACGGCCCATCGATCCACACCTTCTGAACACGGTATTCACTTGTCTCGACCACCAGAACAAAGTCACCGTCAGGATTGACCGCCACTCCGTTGGCGAAATACATATCATCCTGAATAAGTGATGTTCTTCCGCTGGAAGGATCGTACGCGTAGAGGGCTCCGTTCGGACGATGCTCCACGATATCGTAGCGGTAGTCAGTGATTCCCGTCTTTGCAGAGGCATCTGAGAAGTAGATCGTGCCGTTAGGCGCAATATCTAAGTCATCAGCAAAACCAAACCTCATCCCATCCATTCCTGTCGTGAGCGTGTTAATCTCCCCTTCCGGAGATACGGACAGTAGCCCCTCGATGGCGTCAGCAACGATGAGGTTGCCGTCAGAGTCAAACTCCAGACCGAGAGGCCGCCCGCCGGTGTGGGCAAATGAAACGCCACCGCTTCCATCCGGAGCGTAGCGCATTATTGTCCCCTCTTCATAACCGGCGTAGATGTTTCCATCCACGTCCACGTCCACATCTTCCGGCCCAATGCCATCCCCAACTCCGAGAATCTCGGCCTGTGCGAGATAATTGTTTGGCTCGTAATCGCCTTCAAATGTGGGGGACGGTGGCGGCTCCCAGACGGCGGGATTGATTGGGATCGGCCAGAAAAAGAGGTAGAGAAACAGCAGAACTATGACAAGCGTTATGAATTCCCTTACTTTACTCGTGGTAACCTCCTTGTGACTTAGAGCATTTCGATCCCGGAGAAACCGGGAAGTTTTTCGAGGACCGACGTCTCCATAAGTTTTGAGGGTGTTTTGAAGCCGCTGTGTGTTGCATCAGACCTGAGAGTGGAAACCGCCTCCACAGCCCCCACTGCCGTGACGTCGTATCCGTCCGCTGTCTCAAAACGCGCCGAGACTGTCTGATCTTCACCGTCTGTCACTTCGCCCCAGACGATCATCTTAGCCTCTTTCCTCCCCGCCTCCTCCTGCCCCTTCACATGCTTATCGATCCGTCGCTTGAGGAACCGCTGCACAGCGGAAGAGCCGAGGATCTTTGCATACTTTCCTCTTTTTCTCAACCGTTTGATACCCCGCTCCGACATGGGAAGGTAGACCTGTATGTCCGGAATGCCTGTTGAGTAGTATGCTGTGGAGACATCGCCCCAAGAGATTGTGACGGCTGATTTGGGCCCTCGACCGAAGTCTATTTCCCTCGTTGCATACGCCAGCGGGACGGTAATGAGCTCTCCATCCTTCCTGACTCGCCCCCCTCTAGAGG
>LUOC01000220.1 GCA_001626655.1 Fidelibacterota bacterium REDSEA-S14_B6
GCATCAGCCGAATGGTTCTATTGGAAGCGGGCGGAATTTTTGTAAATGCCAACATCCGAGGCGGCAGTGAATACGGCGAAGCGTGGCATGAAGGCGGCAGGCTTCACAACAAACAAAATGTGTTCGACGACTTCATAGCAGCAGCCGATTATCTCGTTGAAAACAACTATACCCGCAGAGAAAAGCTTGCCGTCAGCGGCAGATCCAACGGTGGACTATTGATCGGCGCTGTAATTAACCAGCGTCCGGATTTATCCGCGGTTGCCTTTCCTGCGGTTGGCGTTATGGATATGCTGCGCTATCACAGGTTTACCATCGGCTGGGCGTGGGCCGTGGAATACGGAAGCTCGGATGAAGAGGAACATTTCTCGAATCTTTACGGATATTCACCTTTGCACAACATTATTGAAAACGGAAATTATCCCGCCACCATGGTGACCACCGCAGACCACGATGACCGCGTCGTGCCGGCGCATTCCTTTAAATATGCGGCGGAGCTTCAGGATAAAAACCGCCATAATCCCAATCCACTGCTTATTAGGATTGAAACCAAGGCGGGACATGGAGCGGGGATGCCGACATCCAAAAGAATTGAAGGCGCCGCTGACTTTTGGTCATTCATGTTTTACAATACCAACACCGATTATTAATCAATGGAACCTGTAAAGCTGTCTGAGAAGTTCGGTAAATTTTCCGATCACTGGGCACCAAAGGTGATCGCCGAGATGAATGATTATCAATTCAAATTGGTAAAGGTTGAGGGTGAATTTGTTTGGCATGCCCATGATGATACGGACGAAACATTCATTGTGCTCGATGGAGAACTTACCATCGAATTCCGCGATAAAAGTGTAACACTTAGAAAAGGCGAAATGATTGTTGTTCCAAAAGGGGTTGAACATAAACCATCCGCTCAAAACGAATGCCGAATCATGATTATAGAGCCTAAGGGTGTAACGAATACGGGAAATGCGGGCGGCGGCTTAACCGCAGATAATGATGTTTGGATATAATATACTGGTGATTGGTTCTGGCGCCCGAGAGCATGCCATTGTTCGAGCATTAGACAAATCAGACCAAGACAAAGAAATTTACTGTCTCGCATCCAATATGAATCCGGGTATTGCAGAGCTCTGCGATGAACTCACTGTTGGCAACATCAACGACCCCGATTTTGTGGTGAGTTATGCCCAGGAGATTGCCGCAACGCTGGCCATCATCGGACCGGAAAACCCGTTAGCCAACGGCGTGGCCGATGCCTTGTGGGGGGCGAGCGTAAAGGTGGTTGGACCCAAAAAAGATCTCGCACAATTGGAGACATCCAAGACATTTACGCGAGACTTGCTTAAAGAATACGACATCCCCGGCGGACCGAAATATGATACATTCAGCTCCATGGATGGTGTGGCGGAATTCTTAAATGAGCTTGGCGAAAACTATGTGGTAAAGTATGATGGACTTATGGGTGGCAAGGGCGTGAAAGTGGCTGGCGACCATCTACACTCTCATGCTGAAGCACTGGCCTATTGCCAAGAGATGGTGGATAGTGGTGACGGGTTTGTCATTGAAGAAAAATTTGTAGGGCAAGAATTTTCTCTCATGAGTTTTTGCGATGGGGATAACTTAAAACACATGCCGGCAGTCCAAGATCATAAGCGGGCTTATGAAGGAGACACTGGCCCCAACACTGGCGGGATGGGCACATATTCCGATGTGAATCATTCTCTACCATTCTTAAGTGATTCTGATATTGTTGAAGCACACAATATTAATTTGGCCACAGCCAAAGCGCTGAAAGATAAATTCGGCGAAGGTTATAAAGGTGTGCTCTACGGCGGTTTCATGGCAACAGCCAATGGAGTGAATCTCATTGAATACAATGCCCGTTTCGGCGATCCGGAAGCAATGAATGTACTTTCACTTTTGGAATCCGATTTTATCGAATTGTGTCATGCTATCGCCGACGGTACTTTGAATCAGACAGATGTACAATTCGCCAACAAAGCGACGGTCTGCAAATATGCCGTACCGGAAGGGTATCCCGACAGCCCCATAAAAGGCGAACCCATTGATGTGTCCGATATTTCAAATCCCAATGGATTATTTTATGCGTCTGTGGATATTCAAGATGGCCAATTGGTAGAAGCGGGGAGCCGCACTGTGGCTGTAGTGGGCGTGGCTGATTCTATTTCAGAAGCGGAAGCTATTGTGGAAAGGGAAGTGTCTGCCGTAAAAGGGCCACTCTTTCATCGGAGCGATATCGGGACGGATGGGGTCGTGCAAAAAAGAACAGATCATATGAATTCTTTACATTCGGAGTGTTAATGTGTTCATGTATTCACGTGAACACCTGAACACTTAATCACATTTAAATAATGAATAGAATTAAACTGGGAATAATTGGGTCCACAAAAGGTACCGATCTACAAGCCATTTTAGATGCCATCCAATCTGGTGAGTTGAGCGCTGAAGTATCTGTGGTCATCTCCAATCGAAAGAACGCTTACATTTTAGAGCGGGCGGAGAATCACAATATGCCGGCGGTGTTCATTTCTCATAAAGGAAAAACGCGGGAAGAGTTTGACGCTGAAATGACTTCCGTACTCAATGAACATTGCGTGGATCTGGTTTTGCTCATTGGTTTTATGCGGATTTTGTCCGCAGAGTTTTGCAACACGTGGCGTGACAGATTGCTGAATGTGCACCCATCGCTTTTACCGAAATACGCTGGAGGGATGGATATGAATGTTCACGAAGCAGTGCTGAACAACGGTGATACGGAGACAGGCTGCACCATCCACTTTGTGACGAATGAAGTAGACGGCGGACCGATCCTGATCCAGAAAAAATGCGCAGTGGCAACCGATGACACGGTGGAATCACTGAAAACAAAAGTACAAGAATTAGAAGGACGAACCTTCATCGAAGCAATCAAGCTGATTCAAAGTGCCAATGTGTAGACGTGTTCACGTGTTTAATAGAACCACCACCGACACTTTATCACATGAACACCTAAACACTTAATTGTCATGATAGAAAAACCAGCATTAAACCAAGCACCCATAAAAATCAACCGAGCGCTTCTTTCCGTCTTTGATAAGACAGGCGTGGTGGAGCTGGCCCAATCTTTACATCAACACGGCGTTGAAATCCTCTCTACAGGCGGTACAGCTAAGGCGCTGCGTTATGTCGATATTCCCGTCACGGACGTAAGTGACTACACAAAATTTCCGGAGATCATGGACGGCCGCGTAAAGACCATCAATCCGCTGGTGGAGGGCGGCATTTTGGGCCTGCGGGACAAACACGGCGCCGATGCGGAGGCCAATGAGATAAAGTGGATCGATCTTGTGGTCTGCAACCTATATCCATTTTCAGAGACCATTTCCCGAAAAGATTGCGACTTGGCGCTGGCGCTAGAAAATGTGGATATCGGCGGCCCCACCATGATCCGCTCGGCAGCCAAAAATGTGGGGTGGGTCTGTGTGGTGGTTGACCCAGCCGATTATAATATCATTTCGGATGAAGCAGTGTCAGGAGAAATTGCCTTTGAAACCCGCCGTAGATTATCGGCAAAAGCCTTTGGTCACACAGCCCAATACGACACCATTATTCATAATTATGTAAAAGATGAAGATTTGTCTCATGACCTTTCCCTGACCTTTTTGAAACATTCAGAAATGCGATATGGAGAAAACCCCCACCAGTCCGCAGCGTCGTATAAAATACCGGGAAACAATGAACCCAATATTCTGAACGCAACCGTTCACCAGGGTAAAAAACTCTCTTATAACAATATCATGGATGCAGACGGTGCCCTGGCCTGCATTCGGGAATTTGATGGACCCGCCTGCGTGGTGGTGAAGCACGCCAATCCTTGTGGCGTGGCCACGGGAGATGATCTTCTGGACGTGTACAACCGTGCCTTCAATGCCGATTCACTTTCAGCATTCGGCGGCATCATCGCATCCAACCGCACTTGCACCAAGGACGTGGCAGAAGCGATCACATCGGTCTTTGTTGAAATTGTATTGGCGCCGGACTTTGAACCGGAAGCACTGGAAATTTTTAAAAAGAAAAAGAATTTGCGGGTGCTTGAAATCGGCCAGTTCGACAAGCGAACACCAAGTCTGGAGGTCCGCAATGTTGACGGCGGGGTGCTCGTTCAGGAAACAGATACGAAAATATTAACCAAAGAAGATTTGAATGTTGTAACGGAAAAGGAACCGTCCGAAGCGGATATTGAAACCGCTCTGTTCGGCTGGAAAGTATTGCGCCACGCCAAATCCAATGGTATCCTGATCGCCAAAAATAATACCACTGTGGGGCTCGGGGCGGGCCAAGTGAGCCGGGTGGATGCGGTTCATATGGCCTTGCGCAAGGGGGGCGAAAATGTGGCTGGGGGAATCCTGGCTTCCGATGCCTTTTTTCCTTTTCGCGACAGCATTGACGCTATCAGAAATTCAGGAATTTTATTGGTGGTTCAGCCCGGCGGCTCCGTTCGGGACCAGGAAGTGATCGATGCCTGCAATGAATACAGTATTGCCATGATGTTCACCGGTACGCGGTGTTTTAAGCATTAGAATGTGCCATTAACATTTTAGCCACCTGTAGATTTCTTTCTGTCCACAGGTACTCTCTGACAAGGATGCTAGTATAGGTGTCAGTATAAATTTGAGATGACATCTTTCCCTTGAAACATGCCATCTCCGCAATCACCGAAGCAGGAGCGCTTTCTTGGTGCGGGATTGGCCGTCGATGGAGAGGCGAACGAAGTAGACACCTGAGGGGAGAGGCGCCCCTTCCCCGTCTGTTGCGCTCCACTTCATAACATGCCGTCCCTTTGGTGTAACACCGCTTGCCAGTGAGGAAACAGGTCTTCCCAACATATCAAAAACCTGAAGAGAAACTTCTTCTTCTCTAGTGATGGTGAATTCTACCTTCGTCTCCCCGTTGAACGGGTTGGGGTAATTCTGCTTCAGATCAAAGGCACCGGGAATCATCCTCGGTGAATCGGTTGAGAGTGTCGGAGAACCAAGATAGTAGTACCCGAAGAGTATCATCATCTCATCTTCACTGAGCAGTCCGAAACGCAACGTTTCATCCGTCCAGTTGTCGTAGGTGACAATCAGTCTCATCCCCTCCCCTCTCTGGACGTGCAGGGGAGGATCCAGTTCGAGGATAGGCGGATGTTCCCAGTCGTAAGCGATGTAGATCAGTTCGCCGTCCAGCTCGCCGCCGACCATCTCAACTCTGAACTCTAACATATGTTCGTGGGCGTGGGACATGAGCTGGAAGACGCTCACATCCTCGGGGAACAAGAAAGTTCTCTCCAGTGTCGTTATTTTGTTGGGCGGAAGCTCTAAGTCGAAGTTATTGAGGGAGAGTACCTCGGCAGCGTGATCGATCTCATCAGGCTTCGCCAGATGCATATTGACGTAGACTTCGCCAACACTGGCGCTGTCGGTCCGGTTGATGTAGTGGGAGTTGAGGTCGAGCCCCAAGTCAGCATCAATTCTCAGCGCCACGCCGGGCGGAAACTGGTAATTCAGGTATGGCCACTGCGTGCCGAATCCGAAACTGTGCCAGAGGGTGGCAGTCAGATTTCCGGAAATATAGGAGCCGTCCAGATTGCGAATGTCCCGGTAGGTCTCGGCCGTCAGGTTTGCCCAAGAGGGGACCTCTTCTGAAAACGAGTAGGCGATAAAGTGGTGGCTTCCGGGCCGCATGATGATTTCAGCCCGTTCAAGGTAGAGGTCGCCGGTAGTGTCCATAGGCTGGAAGTAGTAAAACTCCCGTTCGAAGTTCGGAGGCACATCAAAAGGGCCGAGATGAAACTGAATCCCCTGCTCCGGCGGCTCCAGTTCAACGAACTCAGGCGGCTCGTACCGCGTCGTGTCTTCGAGAAGGGACTCCTCCGCTTTGGCCACCACCCCTTCTTCCGGCGCACCGCCGAGAATCCACTCTTTAATGAAGGCGAGCTGACCGTTGGTGAGGTACGGTTTTCCGAGGGGCATGAGCGCCCCGTAATGGGGGTGATCTGAATAAAAATGTTCCCTCTCCTCAGCGTTGATCTTTTCCCAAAGGAAGCTTGTCTCGAGGCTCGCGAGTCCGTCCGTCCCAACTCTGAGGAGTCCGTCACCGCGTGCCGAGGCGTTGTTCGGGACGGCATTCACCAACTGCCCGTAGGCCACATCCTCCGTAAGGAGAAGGTCAGACTGAGCCGCAAAGTTGGAGCCGACCTGATGGCACTCCACGCAGGTGGGAGTGAGAATCTCCTGCTGGATCACTTCCCATGTGGCTCGCTCCTGACCGACGAGAGCCGAGAACAACAACGCCGCTGGAGCCGTCCGCACCGCCAATCGCTTAAGCATACATTCCATTGAGAATCTCACTGTATCGCTCCACAATTACTTTCCGGCGTATCTTGAATGTGGGCGTAATCTCGTCCTTATCCTGATCAAAATCTTCCTCAAGAATACGGAATTTCTTGATTGTTTCATACGATGCCAAATCGCTGTTCTTTCTGTCTACTTCGCTGTCGATAAGGTCGATCACCTCGGGCTTTGTTGAAAGGTCGCCCAAATCCTGATAGAGCAGTTGCCGATCCCGAGCAAACTTGGCAATCTCGTCCTCATCGAGGGTGATGAGCGCTGTGAGGTACGGCTTCCCATCGCCATAAACCATGGACTGGCTGACGTAGGGGCTGGTCTTCAGCAGGTTTTCGATGTTCTGCGGCGCCACGTTCTTCCCGCCGGCGGTGATGAGAATGTCCTTCTTCCTGTCGGTGATGAAAAGATACCCGTCTTCATCAAGATGACCGACGTCTCCGGTGTGGAGCCAAACGTTCCCCTTCTCGTCCGGTTGGAGAAGTTCGTCAGTCGCCGTTTCGTTCTTGTAGTAGCCGGCGATGTTCTGTGATCCTTTCACACAGATTTCGCCATCCTCCGCGATCCTGATCTCCGTGTCGGGCATAGCCTCCCGAGGTCTCCGTCATTCCGTACCCTTCGTAAACATCGATACCGACCCAGCTGAAGTAGTGGATTATGTCCGGTGCAATGGGGGCCGCGCCGGAGATCATGAAGCGGATGCGGCCGCCGAATATATCCATCACCTTATTGTAGATGAGGCGGCGGGCGACGGCTCCCTGCAAACGGAGCCACAGATTCAGAGGTGCGGACTCAGCTTTTTTCTCAGCGATCTCCTTGCCAGTCCTGAGAGCCCAGTGATAGATAGTCCGCTGCAACCGTGTGGCGTCACCGATCCCCGTTGCGATTTGGGCATAAAACTTCTCGAACACACGAGGCGTTCCGAACATCACTGTGGGGCCGGTCTGGCGGAGGTTGTGGGGCAGATCCTCAATGCTCTCAGCAAAGGCGGTCTGGTTCCCGTAAGCAAACTTTATGAAGTGTCCCAACAGCCGCTCCGCGATGTGGGCGAGAGGCAGGTAGGCGATGGAGAGGTCGCTCTTGTTGATGCCTACCATGTCGGGAAGATGCCGAATAATGGAGATGACGTTCAGACTGTGGAGCACCCCCGCTTTAGGGTGCCCTGTTGTGCCGGATGTGTAGACAAAGCTGATAGTGTCGTCCGGCCTTCCTGCCTTGATCCTTTCTTCAAATTCTGGCGGATTTTCAACTCCATACTTGGCGCCCTCAGCCCTGAACTGCTCCAGCGTCATCACATTGGGGAGATCGTGGGGAGTATACTTGTCAAAGATAACAATCCTTTCAACCCTCGGGAGCTTGTCCCATATCTCCAGCATCTTATCGAGCTGTTCCTGATCTTCCACAAAAGCGAGGCGGCTGTCGCTGTGCTCGGCGATGTAGTGAACCTGCTCCGGCGTGTTGGAGTGGTAGATGGGGGCGGTGACACAACCGATCCCCTTGATGGCCATGTCGCATACCTGTTCACTCCTGAAGCGAGAAGGGCGTTTCCGATATCCCGGGACCATCGACCGTACTCCCCCCAAGTCAACGCTTCCCACACCCCGCGCCGCTTCCGCCAGATGGAGACGTCATCACCGTGCTCCTTCACGTGGTACCAGAAGAGCTTGGGGACTGTGTTATGTCGCTGGAAGTCTGGAGACATCATTAGTTATTGAGTGACTGAGTCATTAAGTGATTGAGGGATTGAGGAATTGGGTCGTGGTCATTTGGTCTTTTCGGTTAGCTTTGTCATAAGTCCCTGAAGTATGGCACTCACTTCTCCTGCCTGTTCTTTCAACTTACCGTACTGACCCTCGCTCATGTAGTTAAGTTCTTTCGAGATTGTGAGCAGGGTATCGATCTCGCTGAGCGATCCGGAACTGATGTAGAGGAACTGAAGAAATTCACGATCATTGTGCCGAGCGGCTCCCTCTGCCACATTTGTCGGAACTGAAACTGCCGCCCTCCTGAGCTGAGAGACAATGCCGAATTTTTCCGAATCGGGAAACCTTTTGGTCAAGGCATAAATCTCTGTCACAACACCGATTCCCTTTTTCCATACCTCCAGTTTCTCATGCGGCCTGCTCATATTTTCTTCCCTTCCTTTTCAGCGTTTCCTCCTGCCTAATCACTTCGTCACTTAATCGCTTAATTACTCTCAAGTAACTCCCCAAAGTTTGGAACGCCGGACGTACTTCCCTTCACCAAGGTACATTTCCCTCACTTTCTCTTCCCGGCGGAGTTCTTCATAGGTGCCGCTGAGAAAAATCTTTCCGGAAGTGAGCACATAACCGTAGTCAGCGATTCGAAGGGCCTGGTTCACGTTCTGCTCCACAAGAAGAATGGTAACACCGGAACGATGGAGTTCTTTAATGGTGTCAAATATCTCCTGAACCAAAAGGGGTGACAACCCCAGCGAAGGCTCGTCCAGAAGGAGCAGCTTTGGTTTCAGCATGAGGGCTCGAGAGATGGCGAGCAACTGCTGCTCGCCGCCGCTGAGCGTTCCGGCCAATTGATCCTTCCGTTCTCGAAGGACTGCGAACCGGTCAAAAATTTCCTCCAGCCGAGTTTCCAAAAGGGACCTGTCGCTCACAAGAAAACCGCCCATAACAAGGTTTTCATAGACAGTCAGCTCAGGGAAAATATGTCTGTTCTCAGGAACGTGGCTGATACCGAGGCTGACAATCTTTTCGGCGTCGAGCCTGTCGATCCGCTCGCCGTCAAAATGGATTGTCCCCATTTCCGGTTCCACCACACCGCTGATGGTCTTCAGGATTGTCGTCTTCCCCGCCCCGTTGGCGCCGAGAATGCAGACCAGCTTCCCGTCAGGCACCTCAAGAGAAACGCCGTGAAGCGCCTTGATCTTGCCGTAAAAGGCTTCGACGCCGATGAGCTTAAGCAACGGCCGCTTCCCCCAGAAATGCGGAAATGACATCCGGATGTGCTTTCACCTCAGCCGGCTCTCCGATGGTTACGACAGTCCCGGAGTCGAGGACGCAGACACGGTCCGAAACAGCCATGACGAGGCTCATATCGTGCTCCACCACCAGGACGGTGACGCCGAGGTCGTCACGAATTTCTCTGATGATCTTGGCGATCTCCATGGTCTCCTGGTCATTCATGCCGGCGGCAGGCTCATCGATGAGAATGAGTTTCGGCCGTGACACTAACGCCCGAGCGATTTCCACAAGCTTCTGAATACCGTATGGCTGACCTGAGAGGTACCGTTGTTCATAATTGGCGAGCCCGAGAAAATCGAGTACCTCCAGCGCGGTAGTCTCTTCAATTTTCCGCTGCCGCTGAGATATCCACCGCCTGACAGTCTCCCTGTTGCCGATGCCGCTGTGATTGCCGAGAAGGACGTTATCTAAAACAGTCATGTATGGAATATTCTGGAGGTTCTGAAAAGTCCGGGAGATGCCCACATCGATGATACGGTGCGGAGGAATACAGAGGATGTCCTTATCACCATACTGGATTGTGCCGCGGAGAGGTGTCACAAAACCGCTGATGCAGTTGAACAGCGTTGTCTTTCCGGAGCCGTTCGGCCCGACGAGAGAGAAGATTTCTCCTTCCTTCACTTCTAGGGAGACACCGTCCAAGGCAACTACGCCGGAGAAGTGCATCTTGAGGTTTTCGACGGTTAAGTCAGCCATAGCGACCGTACCAAACAAACAGCAGAGGCGGTGGAAGAGATGGAGAAGTGGAGCAAAGGAAAAGGAAGAATTAATCCTCCATCACTCTATCTTTCAGCACTCCAATCTAAGACTACTCGATCCAGTCTGAGATGATCCTCTGCTTCCCGCCTTCATTTATCACAAGAACAACTGCGTCAGTACCGGCACGGTCGTTCGGGCCGTAGGAGATGCCCGGGAAAACACCCTTCCCGTCGAAGTCTTTGATTCCTTCCATGGCCTTGATTAATCCGTCCCGGGTGAGACGCTTTCCGGCTCGTTCCAGCCCTTCGACAAGAATCATGGCAGTCATAAAACCGTAGAAGTTGTACATCCCCATCACTTTTGGATCGGTGCCCGACGCAGCAAAGAGTTTACGATACAGCTTGGCCCCCTCCACATCTGAATTGTACAGTTGTGCAAAGTTCGCCGCAATGAACCCTTCTCCCGCCTCACCGGAACCGAGGGCCACGCGGTGATCCATGGTAGGACTGATGCCGAGGAACTGAGGTGCGTACCCCATGGCTGCCGCCGTTTTCATGGCAATGATTGGCTCCCGAACTACACCGCCGATGATGACGTGTGTCGCGCCGCCCTTATTCAGGTTCATCACCTGCCCTGCAAAATCGGTGGCGCCTCTCTGAAAAGCTTCCTTCTGAACCGTCACGCCGTGGCGCGCCTCAGCCTCAGCAATGCCCTTCAGTACGTTTGCGCCGTAGTCATCGTCCTGATAGAGAACGGCCACTTTGGCCTCGGCGTTCTGTTCATAGGCGTAGTCCACGAGAATGTTCGCCTGCTTGTCGTAGCCCGTGTCGGTGTGAAAAATGTACTTCCATCCCGTTCTCGACCGGTCGGACATGGTTCCGGACTGCGTCGCCGGGGCGATGAGCGGAATCTCGTTCTCTTCCAAGAGAGAGCGGATGGCCTCGCAGGGCGACGTGCCGATGACCTGATAGAGACAGAACACCTGATCCTGCTCAATCAGTTTCTTGGCCGCGGCAACAGCCTTCTGAGGATTGTACTGATGATCCTCCATGGTCATTCTGATCTGCCGCCCGTGAATGCCCCCTTTATCATTGATATAATTGAAGTAGAGGTTGGCGCCGTGCGGAAGGGCCATCCCCAGCTCTTTCATGGGGCCGCTTAAATCCTGGATATTGCCGATAAGGATTTCAGTGTCGGTGACACCGGGGGTCGGTTCGCGCCCAGCGCAACCGATGAAAAGTGCCATCAACAAAATCGATGAAACAGGTGTGCGGAACTTCATAACAAGTCCTCCTCTCAGGTGAATCGTTTTTTGGGGTTAAACGGGAAGAGCTTCCAGTAGATTCTCATCTTCAGCCACATACCGTAAAGTCCCATTGGCTGGAATATAATAAACAGGAACATAATTAGCCCGAAGATTAGAGATTGAATATCAGCCACTTCAACTGCCACGAAAGAACCGAGCCAATCTTTGAAAATGGGGATCGCCAGAAAGTCGAGCAATACGATGAAAAGCGTTCCCACCACTGCACCGTAGACGGTGCCGACGCCTCCCACAAGAACCATGATGATAAAGTAGATAGAGAGGAGAATGTCGAAGTGATCCGTGCTGATGAACCGCATGGTGTGGGCGAACAGCACGCCGGCCAGCCCTGCCAAGACCGCAGAGAGAAAGAAGGCGAACAGTTTGTACCGCGTCAGGTTGACGCCGGCGGCCTGGGCAGCGTGCTCCGAATCGCGGATGGCCATGAGGGCCCTGCCGACCTTGGATTTCATCACTCTCCGAATAGAGACAATTACAAGAATTACAAAGGTGTAGACGAGGAAATAGTTGTCCCAGTCACTGTTAAATGTAAAGCCGAACAAGAGAGGCTTGGTCACCTCCAGTCCGGCCGAACCTTCCGTCCATGTTCGAAGTGCAATGATGAGGCGCCGGACAATGAAACCGAATCCCATGGTGGTGAGGCCGAGATACATGCCGGAAATCCTCAAGGCGGGGAAGCCGACAACAATGCCGAAAAGTCCGGTGATGAGGGGCGTGATGATCAACGACAGGCCGAACGGCACGCCCGCCTGATCCACAAGAATAGCAGATGTATAGGCGCCTATTGCGAGAAAGCCGGCGTGGCCAAGTGAGACCAGTCCGGTGTAGCCGCTGAGGACGTCCAGTCCCACCGCCAGTATGGTGTAGATGCCGGCGATGTTCAGGACATAAAGATAATAACGATAGCTGAATGTGGCTCCTCGGAGAAGGAACGGAAGGAGAATCACCAGCAAGATCAGCGGAGCGATCCACTTCAGGTTTTCGTCGGCGTATCTACCTTTCATTGAAGGGGGGACGTCGTATGTTGCACGTTAAATGTTAGACGTTACACTCTAAGGGTTCGGGGTTTGATGTTGAGAAGAGTCAAGAAAAAAGATCCAAGCTTCAAACAATGTGTTGTGCTCTCAATCACTCCGTTACTTATTCTCTCAGTCACTCGGTCACTTAATCACTTCTTCAGACTCGATCAATCTCTTCCCGGCCGAAGATGCCGGCAGGTCGAATCATCAGCACGGCTATGAGGACAATCCAGACGATGATGTCGTTGATCTCCTTCACCCACGGAAAGTGGAAGGAGAGGGTCCCCATGCTCACCGTTTCGATGACGCCGAGAATCACTCCCCCGACAATTGCGCCGGGGATGGAGCCGAATCCGCCAAGCACGGCTGCGGGAAACGCTTTAAGTCCCAAAAAACCGATGTTTGTATCGAGCAATGTTTTCGGCGCCAACAGCACACCGCCGACGGTCGCCACCACCATGGAAAAGATCCAGACATTGCGGTACACCTTCTTCACCGGAATACCCACCAGGCTGGCGGCCATGGGATCTTCCGACGTCGCTTTCATGGCAATCCCCCACTTTGTTCTGTTGAAGAAGAAATAGAATCCGCAGACAAGCGCCACCGCGCTCGAGATGATGAACAGGTCGTGCACTGAGATGACAATGCCGCCGATCTTGACCACCCCGGAGCCGAAGGGAGAGACAGGCAGGCGCGTCATGGGGCCGGCAATGAGCGCCATCACTGCCCGAAGGATGATAGCCATACTGATGGTCGCCATGATGACGGAGAAAACAGGCTCATCCTTCAAAGGTCGATTGATGATGAGATCGAGGAAGGTGCCAAAGAGAAAAGCAAAGGCGACAGCGCCTGCAAAGGCCAAAAGAAAGCCCATAGCGCCGTTCAGCAGAGGGATGTCCAGCAGGGCCGTCACGATGAAGAAGTTGACGTAGGCCCCCACCATCATCAGTTCGCCCTGAGCGAAATTAACCACCTCCGTCGCCTTATAGATGAGTGTAAAGCCGAGAGCGATAAGGGCGTAGATGCAACCGAGGGCGACGCCGCTGACGACCTCCTGAGTCAGCCCCCCGAGCGTGTCAGTCATCGATAGAGAGCGCGGCCCTTCGTGATAACTTCCTCTTCGGACTGATTCCGGACCACAAACCGCTCCTGCTCTTCTCCACCGTCTCCCTCCACCGTCAGTTCATCCTCCGGATGGACAGGTGAGGCAAATCGGACCCTAATTGATTTGAGGGTGGCGGGGTCGCCATCGCCGAGAAGACTGTTGGCTGTGATCCCCATGGTGCAGAGCCCCTGGAGAATGATCCCATTAAGACCGGCAGCCCTGGCAAATTCGTTGTCGATATGAATCAGGTTTAAATCGCCGCTAGCACCCCCATAATGGTAGGAGAGATATTTGTCTATCTTGATGGGTTCACTCATCACTACCTCTTTCAACAATGGTCCAACGACCGAAGCAAACCACCTCTCCGTCTTGATTCACCGACTCGGTCCGAACCAGTAGTAGAACATTCTCGATTCCCTCCCTATTCTCTTTCACAAGAATATCTCTGATAGTGGTGGTGGTAGTGATAACATCACCCGATTTTACTACTTCACCGAATTCAAATGTCTGTTCCCCGTGAACAACTCTCGGGATGTTCATTCCCAGCTCCTGATCTTCAAAAACCATTCGCATGGCGTTGTGGCAGTAGACGGCGGCGAATGTGGGCGGCGCCACCACCACACCGTAATGTGACTTCGCCGCAAAATCGGGATCGGTACAGTAAGGGTTATCTGACTGTGTGGCGCGGGCGTATTCAAAAATCTTCTCCCTCCCCACTTCGTAGGTGACGGTTGGATACATTTTTCCTTTTAGGTCCCTGTTCATGAGAAATGGCGCTCTTTCATTAACTTCATTCTGTGAATTTAGTAAAACCGTCTAACATGCGACTTCAGCATTTTCGTTGGTTCGGTGTTATCTCCCCAAGTAAAGATCAACCTCAAGAAAACGGTAATTTTTTATTAATCAAGAAATATGGGCACTTGTTCCTACAACACTCCATTTAACCCCATCACAAACCAAAATGGCATTTTGACCATAGTAACCAATGTTATCTTAATAGATCGTGATATATGGCTATCTGAAATCTCATTTAAATAATAATCTTACCACTACCCCGATATAAATCTGGCTAAGCAAAATCCGAATTTATTGGAAC
>LUOC01000221.1 GCA_001626655.1 Fidelibacterota bacterium REDSEA-S14_B6
CCTTCTCCCCCTCGGCGACGGCGACGCCACAGACCGAAGAAGCTGTTTCAATCGCCAGCAGTCTCAGCTTCTCTCCTCTCCGCAAGAATCTCTCGCGACTTCTCTCCCGTGACGGTAATCGTCACCTCGATGGCATCATCAGGAATCAGTTGAAGAAAGAGATCTGCCCACTCCACCACCGAGATCCCTTCCCCCATGAAATAGTGCTCGATCCCGAGCGCGACAGCGTCCTCCGCCGATTCCAGTCTGTAGAAATCAAAATGGTACAGCGGCGGTGTCGAGTCGTACTCCCCGATAAGTTTGAACGTCGGTGAATTCACCACATCCTCGACACCGAGCCCTTCGGCGATTCCTTGCGTGAAAAGTGTTTTACCGCTTCCGAGTTCCCCGGTCAGCGCCACCACGTCTCCAGCCACCAGGCTCGCGGCAAACCGGCGTCCCGCCCCAAAGGTTTCCTCGGGAGAGTTTGTAACGAATTCTTGGCGCACTCTACCGCCTCGTGAGCGTGATGGTGGGGACCAGCATCTCCTCCAGCGAAATGCCGCCGTGCTGGAAACTGTCCTGAAGCTGGCCGAGGTATTTGTGGTATTGAGTCGGGTAAACGAAGTAAGCGTCCTCTTTGGCGATGAGGTAGTTGGTCCCCTTCACAAGCTCCGGCAGACGGTACTCGGAGGCGCGCTTGATGACAAGAGCGTTCTTCTCTGAACATTGCAGACTTCGGCCGTATTTATATCGGACACCGGAAGAAGTCTCCCGGTCGGCGGCCACCTTGATGCCCCGCTTCACGCGAATGCTACCGTGATCGGTGGTAAGGAGAACAGTTAAGCCCATCTCGGCGGCTGTTTCGAACACGTCCGAGAGCCACGAATTGGCGAACCATGTCTCTACCAGATTCCGGTATCCTGCTTCATCATGCATCATTTCCTGAAGCACCTCAGACTCGGCCCGGTGGTGTGTGAGAAGATCGACGAAATTGACCACCAGTGCAATGACCGAATGGTCGCCGTACTCTTTCATTCGCGACAGAAACCGCTGCCCCTCTCTGGCGACGTTCACCTTGTGATAGGAATGATTGACGTCTCGCCCCGCCAATTGCCTCAAAAGTTGACCGAACATCTCCGGTTCAGCCTGATTCATGCTCGATTCTGTTTCAACAGTCTTCTTCCATAACTGCGGATGTTCCTGCTGAATATCCGCCAAGTGGCGCCCGCTGAAGATGGCGTTCCTCGCGAAAGGCGTTGCGGTCGGCAACACCGATACGTGATAGTCCACTTCTGTCTGGAACCGTTTCTGAACCGCCGGAAGAATTGCCAACGCCTGATCCAATCTGAGACAATCGACCACTACGAACAGGACCTTTTCATCCTGTTGGAGGAGAGGTACCAGACGAGCGTTCACAAGATCTGTGGAGAGGCACGGCCGCTCCCCCGGCTTCGCTCTGATCCAATCACGGTACTGTTCGGACACAAAGCGGACAAAACCGCGGTTTGCCGATCGAAGCTGATCTGCCAGCGTTTCGTGGAGTCCCAGTTCCTTCTGGCTGTCCAGTTCAATCTGCCACTGGACAAGCCGGTGATAAAGATTCCACCAATCGTCCATCTGGGCGGCCTCAGCCAGAAGTCTCTCGATTTCCTGGAACTCTTCCAGATATGCGCCGGCTGCCCTTTTTTCGAGAATTTCGGTCTCTTCTAAAATCTTCTTACAGGCGAGAAAGATCTGGCTGGGGTTCACCGGCTTGGTGAGGTAACCGGCCGTCTTCTCCGATATCGCCTCGTCCATGAGCCATTCTTCCTCATTCTTCGTAATCATGATGACAGGCAGGTGAGGGTTGAATTCCTTCATATCCCGCAGGACGGAGATTCCATCCATCCCCGGCATCACTTGGTCAAGAAGGACAAGATCGAACTGTTCGTTCTCGATTTGTGACAGGCCGTCCCGGCCGTTTGTCACTTTCTCGACGGAATACCCCTTCTCCTGGAGGTAGAGAATGTGGGGTTTCAGAAGGTCAATTTCGTCGTCGACCCAGAGAATTCTTCCGCGCTGAGTCATGGCGACAAGCGAAGTAGAACCGATGTTGCTGATTGAAACTGGTGCGCCATCATTCCCTCTGGATTACTTCGACGTGAGAGTCCAGATGCCGTCCCAGTCGTCGCCGGGAGGATTCTCCTTGAGGTACTCACAACGCTCGATGTAGACTGCGCTCGGATTCGTCGGCCGAGACGGAAATTTCTCCTCCAGCTCCTCGGCCTCTTTGAAGGCGGTCATACTCTTTTCCCACTTCTGAGCGAGATAGAGCTCAAGTCCTTCATTGAACAGGGGAACCAACTTGGAATAGTCGGAGTTCAGATCATCTTTTTCCGCAAGAAGTTCAAAAACTTTCACAGGTCTCTTTTTCCCTTTCACCCGCACATTGTCGAGGAAGCGCCACTCGAACTGATCTTTTACAGCGGTGTAGGTGTTCTCCGCCACCTGAATGTAGACGCCGTACTGCTTCGCAGATGCCTCAAGACGGGCGGCGATATTCACGGTGTCGCCCATCATTGTGTAGTTCATCCGCATGTTGGATCCCATGTTGCCTGTCACCATGTCGCCAGAGTTAAGTCCCACGCGATGGCGCGTATTGTGGACCAGCTCGGGCCATTCGTCCGTGCCGGCCCATTTTCCGCGCAGTGTGGCGAGGTGCTTTTCCATGGCGAGGGCGGTGATGCAGGCGCGGTGCTCATGATCTTCCACGGGGACCGGTGCGCCGTAGAAGGCGACAATCGCGTCGCCGATGTACTTATCGAGCGTGCCGCCGTGCTCTAACAGGATGTCTGTCATATCGGTGAGATACTCATTCATGAGTGCCACCATCCGCTCCGGCTCGAGAACTTCCGAGAAAGAGGAGAAGCTCTGAATATCGGAAAAGAAAGCCGTATGGTAGCCGGCCTCGCCGCCGAGCTTCGGCTCCTGTTTTGAATCGTACATCTGATCGATAAGCTGGGGAGAAACGTAGGTGCCGAAGGTGTTTTTCAGGAACCTCTTATCCTTCTGTTCCACGATGATCCGATAAAGGACGTTGCTCGTATACGTGATGAAAATTCCGAAGATGGGCGCGACGATCGGGATTATGAGAGATCCGTGAACCGCCGGCACGTTGATATCGCTCCAGTTGCCGGTCAGCATTTTGACCAGCCACAGACTGTCGGCCGTGAATGCACCGATCGCAATGCTGACGAAGAGAAGGATTTCCACAATTATGCCGACGCCGGCCAGCAGCGGATTCATAAAAGAAATCAAGAGGTATGCCACGATCGCGAGGCCGGAAATGAGCAGTATGTGGGGCAATCTTGAATCTTCCGACCAACCGACCTCCCCACCAAAGACTTCAACAAAATTTCGATCCAGAAGCGTCTGGATCGCATTGGCGTGAAATTCTACCCCCGGCATCAGGTTCTGTTCACCGGCAAAGGTGAAGAAGGAAGTCTGCTTAAAATCGTGCAGCACCTCCACAGA
>LUOC01000222.1 GCA_001626655.1 Fidelibacterota bacterium REDSEA-S14_B6
GTTTAATCCACTTGAGGTGATCGGTGGTCTTCCGAGCCGGCAGGGATCTCAGCCACGACCAGTCCAACACATCATCCCGGCCGCTCACAGTAAAGTAGCCGATCCTGAAACTGGTGACATTCTGGAAGAAGTGACTCCCGAAGGAAGGGTCGATCGGCTTCCCCTCCAGACCGACTTCCACAATCACCCTCGCTCGGGATATCTGATTCCACCTCACCGGAATCCCAAGCCACGGATCGGCGCTGCCCCATCGTCCGGGGCCGATCAAGATTGAACTGACGTTTCCCATCTGCCGGTTCATCCGACCGATCTCTTCAGCAACTTTAACCGAATCAGAAAAATCGAAACCGTCCGGCTCGACCATGATGATGTCCTGAATCGTGTTCATGTAGCCGTTTCCGAGAGCGAAATTGCTGGAGCAGACCACGTCCCCTTCGAGGGACGCTTTTACGTCAACGGACCGGTCAAAGGTATCGCTCGGCATGGGTCGAATCTGGAGAAGACTGAATTCTGACGGCTCGTCTGGATTATCGGAAAAGTTGCAGGCGAACTCCACCTCGACGGCACATCCCATCGCCTCCTGGCTCAGCCGCAGAACCTCTTCAATCAGTTCCGGCAGGGGAAACTGTGCTGACTTCAGCAGCCGAGCGAAGGTGACCACTCTCGGTCCATCGTAGTTGAGTGAATCGCGGACAATGCCGTCCGGAGCCGCCACCACGCTTGCAACGTGCCTGAGAACGCCGTCTTCCTCCGCCACAGAGAGCCGTTCCCTCACAAGGTTCCCTTCCTCGCCTGAACTGAGCAGGTCGTGTTCTCCGGTAAGAGAAAGGGCGTAGAACCGGTTTTGGCTGTTTTCCAGCATCGCCTCCGGGGAATAGAACTGGGGAGCAAGGCGGGGATATTTCGGTGAAATGCGGAGAGACCTTCCCCCTTCAGCAATTGTCCGCCCGAGACCGAGGGCGAGGTACGACGCCCCCTCATCCCGCTCCATGTAAGAGATGGGATAATAGTTGATACTTTGAGCAACGCCGCTGAAGGTGGGGTAAAATCGCGGGCCGTGCCGCTTCCCGACGATCTCCTGTATTATCACGCCCATCCGCTCATCCTCCAGACGATGACCGCTGGTCGCCGTAGCCGACTTCACCTCCACCGTAAACATGGAGGCGTAAACGAGCCGGATGGCATCCGCCGCCTGGACGACGCGGGTCTTCAGAGAGCGGTCGCGGTTGGGCAGCATGTACGTCGCATAGAGCCCCGCCAGTGACTGATACTGCATATCCTCGAACAGTCCAGAGGAACGAATCGCCACAGGACTCTTCATCTCTTTCAGGTATGCCTTGAGAAACTTCATGAGTGCATCAGGAAGAGGCGACGAGAGAAACTTTTTCGCCAGTCTCCGGGGACTCTTGGATTTGACGGCGGGCCCCCAAAGTTGATTCTCCTCCATGAACGTCTCAAACTGATCAGTCCCGATGATGGTAATCTTGATGTCGGGGAACTTTTCTTTCAGCCCATTGGTCTTGATAAGCGACTGAGCAAAAGCGAGACCTCGCGCTTTCCCTCCGAGGGACCCCCGGCCGAACCGAACAAAATTGGCGCTCCCGTCAATACCGCCGCCACGATACTGAATCACCCTGCCGTGGACCCTCGCCTCCCGTGTTGTCCCCACAGCATCGATCAGATATTGCCTCAACGCCTCCACGTTTTCGAAATCAGAGAGGCTGACTTTTCTCACCTTGGAGGCGATCCAGAGCTCTCCTCTGGCGGCGAGCCAGTTGGAAAAATGGTTGCTCCCGGCGTGGTAAGCGATGGACTTGGCCGGGACCTCCGAAAGCGCCTTTTCCAACTCCTTGAGCGTGGCGGCGCTGGCAACCACCTTGCCTCCGGGTAGCCGAAAAACGAAATCTCCAAAACCAAAATTCGCCACAATGAAATCGGACATATCATTCAGAAAAGTGGGCGACTCCTTATAGAGAAATCGGGCATCGAGACGTTTCGCCCGCTTCTCTCCCGCCGGCTTGGTGCTCTGAAGAAGGAGCGGCATGGCGCTCTCACGGTTCCTTATCCACCGACCGAGTTTGAAGCCTGCGGAAATGTCTCGCTTGCCGTTCTTTGGAAATCGGATGTCGGAAATCACGCCCAGCAGATTGTCGCCGCACATCTTGATCATCTCGACCGCCTCTTCATAATTCGAGGCGAGGAGAATCTTGGGTCTTGCCCTGAGCCGTAGAATCCGGTGCGTATCGTTCAGACTCTCATCCATGAGACGGGAGGTGTGGTGCACCACCTGACGGTAGATTCGCGGAAGGATGATAGAGTAAAACCGCGGACTGTCTTCCACCACAACGATGGCGCGAATATCCCCGGTCTCCATGTCCCGCTCCACATTTTTCCTGTCCTCCACATACTTGATAATAACAGGCAGCACATTGGCGTCACCGCTCCAGACAAACACCTTGTCGATGGCGCTTCCCCTCAAGAGGTTCCTCATCCGTTTCAGTTCGGATGTATCGAAGACAAGCAGAATCACCGGAAGTTCAGGGCGGTCCTTTTTCACCCTTTTCCCAAAGGTGATGGGATCTAAGTCGGAGATTCTCAGCATGGTGAGAATGAGGTCAAAGTTCCTCTCCTCCAGCATTTGCATCGCTTCGGCGGCGGTAGAGGCGCGCCACACCCTCGGTGCATAGCTGAGATTCATGCCGAGATATTCCGTCAGAATCTGTTCCGTGAGGCGGCCGTCTTCCTCAAGGATGTAGGCGTCATATGGCGAGGCCACGAGCAATATTTCGTGAACTCGATGGAGCATCAAGTCATGATAATTCCATCGGTGCGAGGTGACTGCTTCAGACTGAGTCATCAGCCATAATTACACAGGAAACGAAAAAGATACAAACAGAGATTGACAGGGCCGACTCAGTCCAGTTGGACGGAGACGATCTTGGAGACGCCCGACTGGGCCATGGTTACACCGTAAAGGTACCTTGCCGCTTCCATGGTCAGTTTGTTGTGCGTCACTATGATGAACTGTGTCTGCTCCGAAAACTTTGCAAGCACGCGCGTGAACTTTGCAATGTTGTTGTCATCCAGCGGAGCGTCAACTTCGTCGAGAATACAGAACGGACTCGGCTTCACCAAATAGATGGCAAAGAGGAGCGAAATTGCCGTGAGCGCTTTCTCACCGGAGGAGAGCATCCTCAAGTTTCTCGTGTGCTTCCCCGGAGGCTTGGCAAGGATAGTAATGTCCGCCTCTAGGGGATCGTCATCGCGTCTCAATTCGAGATCGCACTCGCCTCCCTCGAAAAACATGGTGAACGTCTTCTTGAAATTTTCCCGAATTTTCTCAAAAGTTTCGAGGAACTGCGTCCGCGCCGCGGTGTCGATTCTTGTCATGGTCTCGAGGAGCCGCTGTTCCGATTCCAATAGATCGTTCTGCTGGCGCCGGAGAAAACCGAGCCGGCTGTTCTCTTCTTCAAACTCGTCCTTCACCGCCATGTTGATGGGACCGATCCGTTCGATGCTTCGCTCAATCCTGTCAATCTCCAGCGCGAGATCGCTCTCCGATGCTTCACTCTCCGCCACCTCCGGGACAGAGGAACCGTACTTCTCTGATATCCGTTCTTCGATACGCCTCAGTTCCCCTTCGTAGTCTGCGATCCTCAGTTCAATCCGTTTCATCTCTTCGGCCTGCTGCTCGCGCCTCCGCTGTTCTTCCCTGATCTGACGCTCGGCGTCTTCGATCTGGCGGTAGGTCTCACGGAACGCATCATCCTTCAGATTCTTCATGGAGAGAGATTTTTTCAGCTTCGCCGACAGTACTTCGTTTTTCTTTTCAGCCTCCGATTTTCCAGACTTCATCTCCTCGATTTGAGTCCGAAGTGAGGCGATCTCTTCCAATATAGCTTCGGCCCGTTCATCAATGTCGGTTATCGCCTCCTTGGATGCTTTCACTCTGAACTGAATATTCTCCTGCTTGCTCTCGAGAGAGACGAGCTGAACGCGGTGATCCTGAAGCTCCTGACTCCTCGAATCCCGTTCACCTCTTGCCTTCTCGAGCGATCCCTTCGCTTCGCTCATTTTGGAGCGGAAAGTGGTCAACTGTTCTTCCTGCTTTTTCAGCATAGGGATGAGATTGTCAAGACTCTTCTGGAAGTTAAGCAGATCGGAGCGCACTGAAACAATCTCGTGAGTGGTCGCCTGCTGAAGCTCAAAGTTCTGTGAGATGGCGAACTCGATCCTGTTGATCTCATTCTCCGTCTTGATCAGTCTGTCCATCGAGTCCCTCAGGGCCGAGGAGAGAGCGTCGTGCTTTTCTTCCGCTTCTTCCAGCGCATCGCCGGCGCTGTCGATGGATCGCTTCACCTTCTCGCTTTTTGTCACAAGGTCGCTGATCTCTGTGTCAAGCGATTCTATCTTTTCTTTCCGTCCGAGAACTCCCGTCTCATCGCCGCTCTCTCGGGACATGATCAGTCCTGAGTCGGCGTAGAAGTTGCCTTCAAGATCGACCACGTTTATGGCGCTCCCATCCTCAGAGACGCATTTCCGAGCCTCATTACTGTCCTTAACGACAGATATGCCCTTCAGGAAAAAATCGACGATCGGCTGGTACCGGCTTTCACACGACACCACAGAGGCCGCTTCAACGCCCATGAGGACGGCGGCGTCTGAGCGGGCCGGCGCGGGAATGGCATCCATAGGGATAACCCATACCCTTCCGAGATTCTCTCCAGAGAGCCGGCCGACGAGCTCTAACGCTTCGTCTTTTGTCTGACAGACAAGACTTCGAGAAACAGGGCCGAGGGCCGCCTCGATCGCAGGACGATAGTCCGCCTTCACCTCAAGTAGATCGGCCACCGTCCCGAGAATAGAACCGAACTCATCTCGATGGTCACTTCACGATAGAACTGCAGCTGCGATTCAACCGTTTCCACCCGGTTGAGGAGGCGATGGTATTCCAGAGTGGTTTCATGCTTTTCCGTGCGAAGTCTTGTAATCTCTGCCTCCACTTCATCGAGAGCGCGTTTCTTCTCGGCCACGTCAGACTCGGAAGATTTTCTCTGTTTAATGAGCAGCTTTTGCTCGCCCTTGAGCTTTCCGTTCTGGGAGTCGTGCTCATCTGATCGTTTTTCCAGGTCCTTCAGATGGTCTGATTTTTCATCCACTGTCTCTGCCGTCCGTTCCCTGAGGGATCGCGTATCGTTAAGCTTTTTCAACTGCTCCAACTCTTCAGACGCCAGTGAGTCCACACGTTTTCTCGCCTCGGTGTAGGCCGCCTCACTCTGTTCAAAAAGCGCCTTAAGCGATTCATACTCCTCGGTAACAGTTCCAATTTTCGGGCTGAGTCCGGCGGCTTCTGCATCAAGCTCTTCAATCTTCTGGTGATGAGCTTCTTTCTTCCTCTCCCCTTCAGACCTCTCGGCGCCGAGGCGCTCGATAGTCTGCTCCGCCCCGCGCTCCTGCTCCGACAGCACAAGTATCCGGTTGCTGCTCAACTGACGCTCCTCAGAGAATGAGTCAATTTCGTTCTGAATCTTTTCGAGCTCACTCCGCTGCTCTTCGTAGGTTGAGCGGAGTTCAACGAGCACCTCTTCACGCCCCTTTTCCTGATCCAGTTTCGTACTTCTCTGACTGGCAAACGAGCCGATCTCTTTTCGCAATGGATCGAGTTCTTTCAGGATTTTGATGCGTTTCAGCGCCGCCAGCGCGATCTCTTGATCTTTCAGTTTTTCCACCAGCAGAGCGTGGCGCTTATACCGTTTCATCTGGAGCTGAAGTCCATGTACTTTCTTTTCAACCTCGGTGATGATGTCGCTCACACGGTCGAGGTCGCCCTTCGTCGATTCCAGTTTCAGCAGGGTCGATCGCCGTTGGTGGCGGTACTTGTTGATGCCGGCGGCCTCCTCAAACATTCGTCGGCGATCATCGGCGTTCTCGCTGAGAATGTCCTCGATCATCTTCAGTTCGATGACGGAGTAGGCGTCGGCGCCCATGCCGGTATCCACGAACAGGTTGTGGATGTCCTTTAGACGGCAGGAAGTCCGGTTGATCATGTATTCGCTCTCGCCGTTGCGGAAAACCCTTCGAGTGATCTCCACATCGTTATACTCCACCGGAAGCATGCCACGATTGTTGTGAACCGTGAGTGACACCTCGCAGACGCCCAGCGGTTTCTTGGCGTCCGAGCCGTTGAAAATGATGTCGTCGAGACGGGCCGATCTCAGCATTCTTGTCTTCTGCTCTCCAAGCACCCACCGGACGGCATCGACGATATTCGTTTTTCCGCATCCGTTTGGACCGACCACCGCCGTGACCCCTTCGCCAAAGGCGAGCCGTTCCTTGTTGGCAAAGGACTTAAAACCGTGAAGCGCCAGTTCGGATATA